>NZ_CP076063.1 GCF_018729255.1 Cupriavidus sp. EM10 | reverse complement strand
TCGGACACCTCCGAGCCGTTGAAGGAATGGAGATAGTCCGAAGGCACCTCCATTGCATCCTCGTCCCAGGTCGGAAGTTCGGATAGCGTTGGCACGTCCTGCTCCGGCTTGGCGGCGATAGCCCGCTCGACGGAGCGTCGCGCAGCGGAAAACTGTTTGCCAGCAAGCTTCATCACGGCGTCCCAATCCTGCTCGCCAGTGAGGGCGCGCAGTTCCAGCTCGCTCCACTGTGATGCCAGGCCGTTGGAGAACGACCAGATCAAGTCCTGCAGTTCCTTGGACGGGGCTACGGCGAAGAAGGTGTTGCCACCCGCCTCACCCAAGGCCATCACCAGCATGTGGTCGCGCTTGGCGATCACGGCGCCGCGGCCGGGGCCGAACGGCTCATACATCGTGCACGGCGTAAAGCCGTGCTGCTCGCAGAGGCGCTTGGCCATGTCCGAGCGGTTGATAAATGTTTCCTCGACAAAAGCCACTCGGGGCCTGCGTGGTAAAGAATCATCTTGCACTCCAGGGATATGACGGAGTGCGCCCCGGACGGGAAGCACCCGTCTGGGTAGTAGAAAAGAAATGGATACTGCGGGGTCGATGCGTCAGAGACGCGGCTAAAACCAGATTTCGACAGCCTCGCGGGCTGTCGGAACATGGCTTTCGCATGTTCTAGGGATTGGCGTATTACTACGCAAAAAGATCGTCGGTCAGCCAGTTCATCGGCGCTGACGCAGTGGCAGTGGGCGCTACTGGCTCCGCTACCGCCGCGGCCGGGAATGCCTTGGGTGCGGCGCTCGGTTCCTCGAGCTCCATGTCCATCAGCTTCGCAACGAACGGCGGCGCAACAGCTTCTACGGCGCCAACATTCTGCGTAACGGGCATGGACATTTCATCAAGGCCAGCCAGCACCTGATCGGCTATCGCCTGCGCATCGAGGTTTTGGAGCATCGACAGACTGTCCAGCAACGGATTTGCATCGACACCGGTCAGTTCGCACCAACGTCCCAGCTTCGCGGACAAAGTGGCGGCCCGGCTGATGCCTTCAGCGCGGCTGCGAACAGCCGGCAGGACACGCGCTTCCAGCTTGACCTCGGCACTCCCGACAAAAAGCGCCTCGATGGCTTCGCGATCGACGAGCTGGCGATGCTCCTCGTTGACCGTCCACCGCACCCGCACGAACTTGTGCGCTGCGTCGGCGGCCATCTCGGCAAGCTTTGCCATGTCAGGCGGCCCGTCGAAGTCGATGCAGACGGTCTCGCTCGCGGGTGTCTTCACCGGGATAGCCACTGCCTCCCCCGGAGATACCTGCCACTGAAGATAGCCTTTCGCGCCGATTTCGCCGTAGTGGAACCGTCCGATAGACCCGGGATAGGCCACCACCCTGCCCTCACGTTCCCACTGCTGGGCACGGTGAATGTGGCCAAGCATGAACGCGTCGCAGTGGGCCTCGAACAGTGCCCCGATGGTGAACTCGTGGTCGAGTCCGGCCATCGGCACGCCGTGCTCCGTCTGGCAACCGTTGACGGTGCCGTGCGAAATGCCGATCGTACGGACGCCGTGTGAGCGCCATTGACGATTCACAGTGCCCGCGGCAGCCAGATAATCAGCCAGGTGGTCGCCAACCGCCGTCGCGGCGTTCGCCACCCGGCCGCGGCCGCCAGCACCGCCTTGTTGACCGTGGGTACGCAGGTGAAGACGACGTCTGGTAGCCCTTGCTGGGTCAGCAGCTTGTCCATTTCCGCATGGCTGAAGATCGCGCCATCGCTCGGAATGAATGCCCCGCCCACAAGAGCGACTTGGTGAATCCGGTCTGCAACGTATACCGGGAAGCTTGCGCCGATCAGTCGGAACAGATCCAGCGTGCCGGGAGGTTCATGACTGAACGTACCCTGCAGCATGATGACCGGCATGTGGGCCGACAACTGGTAGATCCGCCGTGCCAGCGCGGATAACGCCGGCGTGTGGGCATCGAGTCGGTGATCGGTCGAGTCGCCCGACACCACGGCAACCCGGCAACGATTTGCGATCGCGTCCTCCACCGCAAAGCCAAAGCAACGATCCGCCTCGGCCAAATGACCAGGGGAGTAGTGCAAATCAGAGAAATGCGCAGCCAACAGGCTTTCGCCATCGTCGAACATTGTGGAACCTCCAAGGAAATGTGCCGGCATGCGGCAAGAAAGAAGAAAGGGAAGCCGATGGGCTTCCCTCAACTGCCGGCACAAGGCTGGCGATAGTTATGTTGCGGTGTCAGCGGCGATAGCCGCCACCTGTTCACGGAAGGCAGCGGGATTGGCCAGCGCAGTGCGAAGTTGAGCCAAGAACCCCCGCACATCCTGTTCCCGCTTGGACCAGCCGCGCCCGAAGGTCGCCGCTGCATAAGCTTTCAGCTGGCGGGCGCCGTCCTCGCTATTCAGCCCAAGGCGCTTCACGAGATCGTGGTATTCGCTCTCCAGGTCCTCAGTACCCGCCGTATCGGATGGGGGCATCGAACCCGCAGATTGAACTACGCCGCTTTCCGACGTACCAGTCTGCGGCGCCTCAATGGTGCCGTCATCGGCCGAGCCGTGGTCGGGTGGAACCTCTCTGTCCCCTTCCAGCATGGAGACGGCCTGTTCTGCCATCTCCAATGCAGGCGGGCGCCGATCCGAGCCATCAAGCAATGCTGCGATATCGATTTCGGCGTCGAGCGTGATCAGCCACTGCATCTGCCGCACCGCCTTGCCGGTGTCATCGATGCGGCTGATCTCAAGCTCTTGCTTGGACATCCAAATTTGGCGCCTACTAGCCGCCCCCGCGCCATCGCCACGGTCTGCATAGCCGCGTGGGCTTTTTGCAGGACGTAGATCGAGGTGGTGGGCATCTCGATGAGCCCGAGTCCGGAGATATGCGGAATCGCGAAGAAGAAGCTCGCCGACAGGTTGCAGTGACCGCCTTGGTACTGGGGACATTCCTGCGGATCGCACAATCCATCCTGAATATCATTGTCCTGCCTCAGGATGACGGTGCGACCGCCCCAGGTGCGCTTGGCGCGATTGGCGCGCTCATCACGCACCGGAGGTGCGTACATCTTGCAGTAGCGCCTGCCGTCACGGCCGTATTCCGAAAAGTACTGCCTGCCGCTCTTCGTCCATGCAACGAGCTGGTTAGGCATGTTGCTCAGCCAGTCGTCGAACGCGAAGACCACGGGAAAACGCCAGAGGCGATGTCCGTTGCCGTCGTTGCGATCTTCGCCGTAGCGTTGGACGATGTCTTCGGCCAACGCCGGGTTGGCGAAGTCAGAGGCACGGCAGGTGAACCAGGGAACGTTTTTCGGCACGAGCGGCGTCTTGATGCCTGTCGCCCGCGTGATATCGCCTTCGATGCGCTCGAAGCTGTCGCCCCGCGCGAGACCAGCATCGTGGATCTTCACTGCTTCGAGCCTGTCGCGCGCAGCTTTGGTGAGGACCTTGATGCCGGGTCGGATCTTGCCAATGATGGGCGGCCGCATGGGCCGCTCTTCTAGCAGGCTTCGGCGTCCGCCGGGCTCGCTGTAGGTGATGGGTGCATGCATGCGTTCTTTCTCCTGTCGAGGAAACGAACGACGTTGGCCCGGATGGACGCAGCATGCTCCCGAAGGCGCAGGGCTGTGTCGGCCCCGCGCTGGGTCGTTACGCGATTAAGAAAGTCGTTCTGTGCGACTTCCGGAAGACTGGCGACATATGCCGCCTCACAAAGGGATCGCCAAGCCTGCGGCATGTCCCTGTACTCGGGACGGCGCAAATTCAGCGTTGCCGCGATCGCGGCGGAAATCTCGGCGTTCTGGTGCATGAGCTTCTCCTGAAGATCGAGGTCTCTCACCAGAAACAAAAAAGCCCGCCCCGGTTTGCGCCGGCAGCGAGCTTTGATGTCAGGAACCCGAACTGCCACGCCCCTTCCGGGGGCGTGGCACTCGGGGAGCGGCGCACTAGTGCGCGCGGCTCAATGTTGAGGACGTAAAGTCGCCCTCGTGCAGCATGGTCACGCTGCACAACAACCCTTTTCGCGAACCCACAGGTTCGGCCGCAGGTTCACGGATCGGCTCGACGTCTGCCGTTCTGCCTAGGAGGGGCCTTTGAGAGAGCTCCACATGGTCCCAGGCTCGAACGGTGTCCAGCGTGCGCTCATGAAGAGGCACAGCGAGAACGCGTATTACGAGCTGATGAGGGGAAGTGTTCGGCGAAAACACTTAGCACAAGAGATATCCACACTGGTAGCCAACCAGTCGGCGCGTGCGCAAATGCACGACTTGAACAAAGAGATGGACTCGCCAGGAGTCAGAGTCGATGCGTCGATGACGCTAGGTGTGAAAGCATTGTGGCACAGGACTTTCTTTCAAAACTGACGAATGCTCGGCTATTTCGCGTAGCTTTCGAAGTCATGTGGTGTCCGTTCTTGTCCGACAATTCCGAGTGAGAGAGCATCCGAAAACATGGACAAATGGCCGAACAGGATCCACCCAAGAAGCCCGCTACCGGGCTCAGGCCCATCGAGCGCCTGAACAGTGAGGAACGCCTCAGCCGACTGACACCGGCAACGGCATCCGCAACCAACCACGAGTACTGCTCAAAGTTCGCTCGGGACTTCCTGGACGCGCATTTTTACTTTTGCTCGTCCAAATTTGTCGTCGCGCGCGGCGGTAAGGTCAAGGCACTTGACGAGGCATTCCGAGACGCGGAAGCGTGGTACGCCAAAGCCTTGGAGTGGATCGGAAACAAGGATCAGGTCGAGATCCCGCTGTTTTACGAGTCGCGGGAAGTGCAGGTGTCGCATTCGTTTGCCGGTCGGCTTCTCCGCCTGCTGATGCAATACGACAGGCTCTTCGCGGAAACCCTCTACGGCCTGAACTGCGAATCCATCCCGGCTGACGCGCGGGAGAACACAACGGCAGTGGCCGCCAAGCGAATCAAGGCCATCCAGCAACTCTGCATCCCGGACACCGACAAGTTCGCTCCGGACGGCACCCTCCTCAACTCTTCCCGGAGCCAGAACCATGGACATGCGTGAGATCGAGCAGCTGCATGCTCAGTACGCCCAACCCGCCCTGACCATCGACATCTCGCCCTCACCGGCACGTTCGTCGACGCCGCCGTTGTGGCTTGGCAACGATAATAGTGGCGGCTTTGGTAAGGAAGCATCGGCCCCCGCAGGTGGAAACTTGTCCGTGCCTTCGCGTGCGTTGTGGGCAGCCGTCTTCATCGTGGGCGCCGCCGCAATGTTCCTCATTGGCAGTTCCATGGGCAAGCGCGACGCCCGTACCCATAGCTCGGACGGGCCCTCCGCAGCCGTCACCGCGTCGGAAGCAAGGCCGTCTGCGGCTTCCCAGACAGAGCCCGAACCGCATTCGCACGAATGGCCCGTGCGCGGCGATGCGAACAATGTCACAAGCCCAACGCCGGCATCTGGCGCGGCGCCACTAGCGGCAGCAGCTGACACCCCGAGAATCACCCTGCCTTCGCAGGAACCTGTCAAACCGACTGCGCCCGCCCCGAAGCCAGCCCCCGCGCCTGCAGCGCCTGCAGCGGCGGTCTCCGCGCCGGCGAAAGCCGCGGCGCCCGTCGCACCCGCGCAGATCGCCCGTCCTGCCGTATCGCCGCAAGGCGCCCCCAACCGCGAAATCAAACTGTTCTAAGAGAGCGTCCCATGACGATGCCAAGTACTCCAACTTTCAGCGTCCTGCGCGCCGGCATGAGCATTCACGGCGATCTCGTTTCGGAGGACGGCTTCACCTGCCTCGCCCTCGTTACCGGCAACGTCAGGGCCAGCCACGGCCTGTTGCATATCGGTCGTGGCGGGGTCGTCCATGGCGACGTGGAAGGCGAACACATCATCATCGACGGCACCGTAGAAGGTGACGTCAAGAGTCGGGTCTCCCTCAAGATCAACGGCCGCGTGATCGGCCGCATCTTCTACGCCGGGACCATCCGGCTGGGCGAAAACGTGACGCTTGAAGGCAGCTCCATCACTCGGGTGCCCGCTGTGGGCTACGTGGCGCCCCCCAAAAGGAGGATGCGCCCGCTATCCACATCGATGACCCGGAGGTCCCCGGTACTGCGGCGTAAGGAAGGAACATGTTCCTTTCAAAAAACGCGAAAGCGACCGTCTGAGACCACTCTTTCAAAGACAAAAGGCCCGGCAACGTCAGTTGCCGGGCCTTCTTGTTTAATAGACACGCCGCAGCGTCATCAGCTCCGCTTGCGTGAACACACCTGGGAACGTGATCCAGGGGAAATCGATGGCATTGGCGGGATCCCTGAAGGACAGGTAGGGAAAATCGCCATCCAACTGTATGCGGAAAATCCGTCGGAGCCGATCCTTGCCTCTGACTTCGTAAAGCACCCCATGTATCAGATCGAAGACAACGGCGCCTTGACTGAAACTAGCTGACGCGCCCCGATTCTGTTGGTATCGCAAGTCCATCCACGTATCGTAACTGAGGGTAGTCAGGCGATCGCGGGTCTGGACGAGCCAAGAGGTATATAGCCCGGTGAACCGCTCCTTCTGCAGGCTGGATAGTTCAATGGTTTGGTGCATGAGTCGGTCCTGTACTCGCTGCACCCTGTTCCCTGCCGTGCTACGGCAAACGTACTCGCCCCGTAGCCCGGCGATTGCGGCATCGCCTCCGCGAAACAGCCATCGCGGATAACGTGAATAGAAATCAATGTGGAACATGGCAACGAGCAAAAGAAAAAAGCCCCGGGCTGTGCCGGGGCTTTAAGACCTGAAACGACCACTCCATTACCAAACAACGGCAACGGAGCGGCTCGCTTGAGGGCGGATAGAAGAGACGCTCGAAGTTGCTTATGCAATCTCCGCGAGTTCGAGGGCTGCGTCCCAGGCGCGCTGCTTGAGAAATGCGCCCGCGCCGAACCATGCAGAGTCCAGCCGATTACCCGGCGAGCGGGCTCGCTGCTGGTGGTCGACGTACTCGGTGACGCTGTTCACCAAGCCCCAAGCAGTGCCCGATGCAGACTCCAGCGCAGCGCCGCGGCCGGCCCCGTCGAAAAGACTCAGCACGGCTTTCAGGCCACGCTCGTTCATCCTTGCAGGCGCATCTACACCATCCCTCGCCGAGGAATAGGTAAAGAGGCGCTGGAAGAACCGTTCGGACTCAGCCTTGCTGACCTTACGGTCTGCGAGGCTGTGCATGTTGGCCATGAAACCATCCCACGACGAAATGGCAATGCCGAGCTCTTCTTTCACCGCACGCGGATCGAACTGGCTACGATGCGGCACCTTGACGGCGCCACGATTGCGACCCAACGCGATCTGCAGCGTGTTGTTGCAAACCACGCGGACCGAGGTGAACTGCGCCGTGGTCGCCAGCGTGCCATCGCAGGCCGTGGCCAGCAGCAGGTAGCCACGGACCTCGTCACCACCCTTGAGGAGCGCTGACTGTCCCGTACGGGCGAGCGCCCAGAGCTTGCGACCCTCTTTCAACACGCCTGCAGTCTCGAGCTGATAGCCGCCCACCTGCACGAGGTCTCGATAGAACTCCAGGATCTCCGCAGGCTGAACAACCTGGTACCGCTGAGATACCGTCGACAGCGGCTTGCCGTTGTCCGAGCGGTACAGGACCTTCTGCTCGGGAAACGACTGGATGGGATCCAGGTCATGGGAACCAACGCGGTACATAACGTTGGTCTCCTCAATGCGCCAGTTCATGCCGGCGGCTTCGGCCCAGACTTCGAGGGGCTGATGCTCCGCCAGGCGGTTGCCCAGACCGTGCCAGGGGGTTGCGCCGGCGTACGCCATGGTTTGAACCAGATGGGACATAAGATTGCTCCTAAAAATGGGAATGCGAGCGACAGGCTGTGCTGACGCTCGAAGGTGGAAATGAAGGGAGAAAGAAATGGAGACCGTGCTTGTGCGCGGTCGGGGATGCGACGCTCGCCATGAACCGCCTACGGCGACAAATGACAACGCGCCGTGTGGCTACAGCAAGGTGGATTGCATGGGGATCGGGAAGATGCCCACGGAGCCGTCCCGGCAGGGAATGCTCCCTGTGGGCGGTTTAAAGAGATGGCCGGCGGTGCCGGCGTAGAGTCGATGCGTCGGAGACGCGGGTAAAACTTTGTTTGGACTGAACGTATTCACTGCAAACAAAGCTCTGGTGGTACGGGAAAGCCTATCGCAAGAATCTTGATCCGAGCCTGCGAAAACTACGGATTTTGATAGCCGAATCGAGAATATCCCCCAGCCGGATTCGGCTGGGGGCAAACAATCAAGCAGTCACCTCGGGGGCGATTTGCGCAAGGCGCGCCCGCGCATAGTCGAGCGTGCCGTCCTTTGCACGCAAGGGCCGCGACATGCGCTTTACCGGATCATAGATACGGTAGCGCGTGACGTTCCCCCGACGCTCGTCGACGAGCTGGGTAAAGCCGGCCTCGATGCAAAAGTCGACGTACTCGCGTCCGTTCATTTGCTGACCGGTCTCGAGCCTGTAAGTCGTGCTTTCCGCCAACGATATTGCATCGGCCATCGAACGTTCAGCACGCTTGCGCGCTTTGTCGATGGCTTCGTGCGCTTCCCATTGCGCTTGCTCGGCTACTGAGAAACCACATAGCTCGAAAAGCCGACGCCGGCGCTCTGCCGCACTGCATTGCAGGACATCGACACCGAGTTCGTCACGCAGAGCGCGCTTGGAGTCAGTGTTCCAGTCCTTGGGACCGTCGAAGATATGCAATACCGCCGCAACATTGCGTTCCATGACAGCGACCGCCACCCTGTTGGCCCAATCGAATCCATAACCGGCCCGGTAGATTGCGGCCGCCTTGGTCTGGCGATTAAACTCGCGCTGGCTGATCTTCTGCCCTTCGCGCTCCTGAGTCGCCTTTTTCATGGCTTCCTGATACTGCCGCTCGCTTATCAGACCGTGGATTCGCGCCGCCAGTTTGGTGGCTGGCCGTGCATTCTCACCTTCGAGGGGCTTGGGCGTGGGCATCGTCCGCGGCGGAACAATTCCGGCCGCGAAAAGAGCGTCATCGACAGCCACGTAGCCACCGTCACTCGGCACGTTACGCACTGCAGCGAGCAGTCTGGGAGCGTTGTGCGGCGTGATCTCCAGCTTCTCCCCGCGCATGACCTGGCAGAGCGCTTGCAGCACGCTGGGCGACAGGGCTCCCCGCAGGGCCGGCACTTCGATCAATGGCTGCATCCAGGGCTCGGACCGCGCATGGTGCGGATTGTCGCGGTAGGTATTGATGATGCAATCCCGCACCTTCTCTCCGCGCATCAGCGCGTAGGCGACATGTACCTCATGCCGGCAGTTGGGACTCGCGGCTGGGTGGTACAGGGGCCATTCGTGCCATAGCCGAAGCGGCGGACAAATTCGCCGCAAACGAAGCCGGCGATATCGAACGCACCCCGATCCTCAAACAGATCTGCCGTCTGGAACAGCGGACCTGCATCGTCCTGAGACATGTCGATAGCCTGTTCGGGGAAATACGCCAAGCGGCCCGCGGCCACCACGGCGCCCCAGGCGGCGCGGCTCATCTCGTGCGGGCGCAGGATCTTTCCGCCGACACGAACGATAAAGCGATCCACCTCGTCGAGGATCATCGAAAGGATGGCCCGCCGAGTGCCAACGGGTCGCACGGCAAACTTTCCGCCGGCCAGTCGAACCACAGGAATTGCACCGCGTTCGACGTGGCGCAACGCGATATCTTCGACGCGCGGCGCCGCCTTGCCGTCGCGATCTTCGTTCAGGTACTGCAGCACGCCAGCGAGCGTGGTGCGATGCTCGGCGCGTTGGCCGATATGAATCACGTACATGGGGAGCTCCAGGACGGAGCATGCCCCTTCGGGACATGCCCCGAAAGGGTTAAAAGAGAGAGGTCTATGCAGGCACCGACGCTTTCGCGTCGTGGATTGCCTGCAGAAGGTCTGTAGAAGTGATGCGCCAGACGACGCCCCGGGCGGTGCCTACGGCAAGCGTTCGAATCGCTTGAAAGCAATCCGAATCGAGCAGCGCGACCACGGTGGACATAGGCAAGCGCCACAGGCAGACGATCACCTCATTGTCCGCAAGCGTTTCGCTCGGGACGTTGCTCGTGAAAGTCTCGTAGAGATCGCCGGTCTTCGTTTCGACCAGAGACAGTGCAGCGCGGTCGTTGACGGCATAGAGTTCGACTGCGATCCGCAATGGACCAGGCGATCCGGCCAGGCCGGCCTCGTCGATGGTGATGGGCATACGGGTCTCCCAGGCCCACCGCCTTGCGGGATGGGCCCGCAAGGGTTGAGGAAGGGGTCAGGCAACGGCAGCGGTGCGCCGATCGGATCTGCTGCGACTGGCCACGACGCGTGCCGCCGCGACCTCCGCAAGGATTGCCGCATCGACGATGCGCCAGACTTCACCCTGGTCAAAACCGACCTGGTTCCAACGGCCGGTTTGCGTGAACTTACCGGTCTCAAGCAAGGCAGCCTTGAGATCGGTCGGCAGATTCCAATCGCCCGTAACGAGGAACTCGTCGTCGGCCAGATTGGCATCGGGCAGGTTCACCGACAGCACGCCGTAGGGCATTTCGTCATCGGCGCAAACCAGTGAGAAGGCTGGGCGTAGGTTGGTGGAATAGACACTGGCACGAAGCAGGACGCCTGCGGGATAGCTGGCCAGGCCTGCGCCATAGACGGTACGGCTCATCGGGATACTCCTTTAGTGGGGAGACGCCCCGACGGGACGACGCCCGTGTGGGAGGGAAAACGAAAAAACGCACCCCGAGAGGTGCGTTCAAGCGGTGAGCCGACGAATCGGCTCCTGAGAAGGGATTGCCTCAGCCGTTGCGGTCGAGGTCTTCGAGCATGCGCTGGCGATCGGCATTGCGTTGAACCCACATGCCGAAGGCGGCCAAACACAAGGCAAAACCAAGAACAAATGGTCCAAACATCACTTTTCTCCTTTCGCCAAGACTGCTCCTAGCGCAAATAGTACAGCAGCACCGAGGAGTAGGCACGCCGCGTTAATCACGACTGTGGCATTGATCGATTGCACGCCGGCAACGTATCCAGCGAAGCCAACGGAGCAGGCCGCGGACAGCGTATGGTAATAGCGACCATATGCCTGCATCTGATCCTTGGTTGGGTTGGTAAGGGCGCCGGCCAGCCGACTGAGCCAACCGTCGCCGGTGGCATGCTCGGTGTCGAGCCGATAGACAGCGTCCACCATGTGCACCAGCGGAACGGAACTGCCCCGTTGATGGGCCACGAGCGCATAGCCCTCGCCGGCATCGACCGCAGCTGTGACACGTGCCGCCATCCGCTTGGGAAGCTCGACAGTGTCATCCGTATGCAGCGTGGCAAACGCCGTGGTTTCTTCTCCGGAAGTGGAGTTGAACGTGACCTTAATCAGTCGACTCATGGCGTACTCCTTTCAACCACGACGCCCGGCCACCACGCGAAGCGTGGCGACGAGGTTTGCGTAGCCCTGGTCGCTGGCCAACGATTCGACGGCGACAGCGTTTCACGGCCGCCGGTCAAATCGTCACGGTTGCGACAAGTCCGATACGACATCAGCACACCGCCTTCGGCGCCGGCGGGATGCTTGATCTCGACGAGCAACGAATCGGTGTGCAGCGCGAACACGTCGACCTCGCGGCGACGCTGACGATGCTCCCTGATCGTGAAATCACGCGGGCGCAACGCCATGTCTCCGGCGACGCGGCGCAAAACGCGGCAAGCATCACGACGGATCGCCTGGCATGCCGCGGTGTTGGTCGACGGATGCCGACGGGTAAAGGATTTGGGGATTTTCATGGATATCCTGGATAAGGACGGGACATCCTTCCCCAACGGGACGGTTGTCCCAGCTGGGTTGGTAGTCCGGCGATGCCGGACATGGTCGATGCGTCGAAGACGCGGGTGAAAGCGACTTGCCGAAGCCTGAGGCTTTGGCAAGCCCTCTCGGGCTTGCAATGGGTTAGCCCGCGCGGCAAGCCGCACGGGATGGAACGAGATGGAGCTCCGGCTGGAGCTCGCTTAACGCGTCAGACGGTAGCCGGCACCAGATGCCACAAGGTAGAGCTGCTGCCCCGTGACAAACTGCTGGTCGGCATCCTGCGTGACGGCGACCTGACTGCCATTCTCCTTGCGGACAATGACTTCCAAGCCTGTGCGACGGTTCATGTGGCTGGCCACAGCTTGCGCGGCAACCGCCGACACCGTGCCAGACATGGCACCGGCAATGTAACGACCATTGCCGCCGCCAATCACGCGGGCGCCGAGCAGACCACCCACGACCGCCCCAACGATACCGGGGACGCCGCTATTGGCAGACGTGTAGCCATCACTGTCGACGATCGTGACCTGGCGGACACGGACGACAGTGACGATTTCCACGGAGCCGGTGCGCATAGCTTCCGAACTGCGATAAGCATTCGGAGACGTCTGCTGGACTGCGCAGCCGGTGAACATGACCGAGCAAAGGAAAAGCGAAACGATACGCTTGAACATGATGGCCTCAATGAAAATAGGGCCAACATGCCTACGGGCAGGGTGGCCCGTAGGTGGGAGAAGAAAAAGCTGTCCGGCTATACAACCGGAAGTGTCGATGCGTCTGAGACGCGGTAGGTGCAGAAATATTAACAGCGACTTCGACCGTCGGCAACCTTCAGCGAAAGGCCTCCAAGTTGATAGACCGGGACGTGACCGTGATGCGAACTCTCTGTGTGGCCGGGTCCTCCAGCGCCTTGCGCAGGTCGACCAACCGCAGATGCTCACCGAAGTCATCGCCGCCGAAACCCCGTTGCGCGTTCTCGTAGAAATCTGCGTCCTTCGCAGGATTGCAGCCCTTGAAATAGAACAGGCACTGCTTGTCCGGCGTCGGGCCCGTGCTATAGCCAACATACGCGCCGTGGTCCTTCGCGATGAAGAACTGGTCCGAGCCTGCTGCGTCACAGAAGGCGACGAGCGTTGCGACTTGCGTACGGGAGAGAGTGATTTGAGGCATTGGAGTGCTCCGAGGAAGTTGGAGCACTCCGCCAGGGCAAGTGCCCCAACGGGTTGAAAAACATTGTGTGGCGAGTGCCACGTGTCGATGCGCCAGCGGCGCGAGGTGTGGCGCCATAGTAGCAGCCAGGCATGACATCCCGCAACGAGCGCTCCAAAGAAAAAAGCCACTCCCGCAATGGGAGTGGCTGTTCAAACGGATTGGGGCTTGCGGTTAGCCTTAGCCTTGGATGCGCCAGGCTTGTAGCTGAAGCGCTCCCATGCCGCCGGGTCGATCGGCAGCGCACTCGTGCGCCCTGACGTGAGATTGACGAAGGCGCCGTGGTACTGCAGCGTCCCGGTTCGGAACAACGTCCACAACAAGTTGTAGGCCTGCACCGCGATCGCCTGATTGATGACCAGCGACTGCTTTTGCAATGCGTCGGCCATTGAGCAGGACGGCGCCGTGTCGGCCTTGTCCCCTTTCGGGTCCAGTAGCTCCGGAAACAGATCCCCTACATGCGGAAGCCGCACCGCCGCTTTGCCGCGTACCTGACCCAGGATCACCTGGCCACTGTCCGACTCATTGCCGCAGTCGAGATAGTAGCCACCCGTACCGCGTTGCATCGCACCGAGGATTCCCTTGCGTGCAGCCCGCGTATCAACGCAGCCGATCACCAGGTCACACACCAATCGGTCGCCGCTGCCTATCCTGCGGGTCCGCGCTTCCCAGCGAGTGCCCATCAGGTTGTTCAGCCGGTTCACGATCAGTGTGGCCTTGTGCTGGCCGACATCCACGGGATAGAACCCCTGCCGACCGACGTTGGTCTCGCTGACGGTGTCGTCATCGTAGACCGTGCAGTCGATACCTCCGGGGTGCCCGAGCTCCAGCATGGCGTGATGCAACCGTGCAAGATTCGGCAACAGCGCGCTGCCGGTGCCACCGGCACCGACTACCGCAACCTTCCAGGCGTGCGTGGTCATGGCCGCGGGGATTCGATGCTCGAAGGTCATGCCAGCACCTCCTCGCGAGCAGCTGCGTACCACTCTGCAGGCACCCGCTCCACCTTCTCGAAGATTCCCTTGGCACAGAACCGCAGCGCCATCGATGGTGCATGCGCCGCGCAATTGCCGATCACGAACGCAAACTTCACGTCGTGGCGGTCATCTTCGTCGTCGGTGTCAGAAAAAAATGCGGGATGGCTGCCATGCGAGTGGCAGTCAACCACCAGCACGTCGTCACCGGCCAGCTTAGGGCGCTCGTACTTCAGGTGCCCGCCGCTGTGCTCAAGGATGCCGACCGGGATCAGCCGGAACGCCGCGCTAGCGGCATTCCAGACGATCCAGGCACCGGTTTCCTTCGGGTGCGCAGCCCGTGCCATGGCAGCAAACTCACCGATCAGCGCGGCAGGCACGCGGCCGCAACGCAGATCGGTCGTTTCTTCCACCTCGCCATAGGGGATGGCAGTGCGATGGCTGAAGACGCCTAGCCGGCGCACCACGCGAATCCAGGGTCGGGCGATCTCGAGGAAAACACCGTTCGATGCGATAAGCAAGCGTTCACCGGGCCGGTCCATCGCCGCAAGCTGCCCAAAGCGCGGCACCATGACGGATGGAAATGACCCTTGCAGGGCCGTGTCTGCAGGATGCATGGGATTACTCCAGTTTGCCGGCGATCAGATCAGCCAGCGTGCTTTTCATGGGAACGAGGACCTGCGTCGGGTAGTCGGTGAACCGACCATCGAGCATGTCCTTCCAAAAGGCGTACTCCCCTTTTTCGTAGGTGAGACGTTTGCCGCCGTGATTGGGATGGGTGAAGGCCGAGTCAAAAAAACCGCTCTCCCAGCCGTCGATCGACGCTGCATCGATTTGCTTCGGCACATGTGCCGAGCCGATGCAGATCTTTCCGTGGTCCCAGGTGTTGAAGTACGGTGGCTCGAACAACGGAGTGTCTGGAACAGGGCGTTCGGCGCCCTGCAGCGCAAAGACTGCAAAGCCCGCCTGAGACGCCTGGAATACAAGGCCCGGATGCGGCACGATCGCGCTGCGCTTGCCCAGCTCCTTGCAAGAAAAGAAAACACGTCGCATCGCCGGCGGGCACCACCATGTGATGGCACTCGTGCTGATCGACAGCACGTTCGGGGTGAGGAACTCTCCCTTCGGCAGCGCATGCTGCGCAACCTCGCGGACGGCGTGGATAAGCGCCATGCGATTGAGCGGCACACCCGCACCGATCACCGGACGCGAGGACGCGTCGGTTTCAATGCGATGCGCGGTGGCGTAGGAAAACTGCCCCGGCCCCTGCCCATAAAGCAAAATCGCCCCTTGCAGGGCCACGTCTTGGGACCGCGACGCGGTCAGGATACTGGCCATACGGCCTCCTCTTCAGTTGAAATGCTCAAGCACACGATCCAGTACGGCGATCAGCTTGAGCGTGTCGTGTAGCGCGGCGTATTGCCGCTTGATAGCCGCTTGCTTCGCAGCAAGGGGGATAAAGCACTGGAAATACGTCGCGTAGCCGCCGTTGTTGGCACACTCGAAGTGGTCATCAAGTACTTCACCAACGTAGTCGGTGTGTTCATACGCGAGGGTTGCAGCCGAATAGGCTGGCTCTGCCCATTGCGCGTTCTGTAGCAGAGTCGTGTTGCCCATCTGGCTGAGCGCCAAGTCGAGATCCGCAAGTGCGCCGCATAGGCTACCGCGCCAGTCGTTCGCAGCCGCGCGCGCCAACTCACGCAGCTTGCGGCGGCTCAGGAGGGACAGCTTCCTGTCCTTCTGCGCCCACTGCCACTTCGGCAACGTTTCGTCGGGGGCCAGCACCGGGCGGACGACCGAAGGCAGATACCGGTTGATGTCCGCATCGTCAGCGCCGAAGCGCTCCTTGAGGTGCTCGCGAGCATCCTCGTCGTCGGTCAGCGGTTCAAAGTCCCAATGCCATCGCGCGAACATATCCAGCAAATCGTCCGGCGTTCTGAGGTGCAGCGACTTGGAAGCAGCTGCACGGATCAGGTGGAACGTCATGAAGACCAACGAAGGATGCAATTCACGCAATGCCGCCGCGCGCGCCTCTGTGACGGTATAGACCGTTTCCTCTTCGAGGCGAATGCCAAGATAGAGGGCCGAGGTCTCCTGCATATCGAAGCCAAAATCGGCGATCTCTGTCTCTACCGCCTGGTGGTCGATAAGAGTGAAGTCGAAGCTCAGCACCTTGGTGGCCGGCATGCGCGGTGCAAGCCAGCCGTGGAAGGCCTGGGCGAATGCATCTCCCGCGCTGGACGGACTGGTTACATGCTCGGCGTCGAGTACACCAGCGCGAAACTGTGCCAAGACCAGATCCTTCAGATCGATCTCGTCACCGAAGCTGAGTCGCGCCGTCGAGGGAAGTCCCGCCGGGATGGCGGGGAGCGTCAGAAAATCATGGGCAGGTCGACGTTGGGCAACGGGATGCTGTCGCGCAGGCGTCCATCCGGGTTGTCCTGCATCGACCGCTGGAACAAACGACCGAGGGTCGAACAGCATTGTTGAGTCTCCTCAGAATGTAAAAAAACCGCCCTTTCGGGCGGCTCCGTGGTTGTGGGGAACTGGCCAGCGGCCAGTGCCTTCATCAGGTCAGATTTGCGCATGCCGCGCCCTTGGCGCCAGCGGCGCGCACGAACGTGAAGCGAGCAACACCGTCCTTTACCTCCGGTCCATCCACCGCGGCGGTGGTCAGCTCGGGATACTGGGCGGAATAGACGTCGCGCACCTGATCGGGCGAGAACTGCGGACTCACATCCGGCAGCGTCATGCCGTTGTAGGAGAACACGCGCGTGAGCTTGGTGACTTCGAGTGCCATGGTGGTTCTCCTTACAGCAGCGAGGCGAGGTCGGTACCGGTGTTGGCCGGTGCGGCGGTGTCGGCTTTCGCCTCCACCTTCGCATCGGCCGCCGTCGATCCACCCTCTTCGGCATCGTCGTCGCCATCATCCGCAGCACCGCCCGAAGGCGTCGCCGCCTTGGCCAGCGCTTTCGTTGCCTTGGAAGACTGGGTCGACTTCGCGGCATCCAGAATGGACTTCGTGGCTTCGGCCTGTTCGGCGAGGGACCGGTGCGCATCCGTCACGCCCGTGACGGTCGCGGCGAATTCGGCATCCAGTTCCGTCGGCGTCGCGGTGAGCGACAGCGGCGTGGTCAGCGCCGCATCAGCGGCATTCTTGATGACGGGCATGACGACTACGGTCATCGCGTCGCCGGTCATGGTCAGTGTGAGGACGACCTTGTCGGCCGCACGCACGAGGGGTGCAAGTTCAGTGAACATAGGTGAAATGGAATGGGGAGTCAGAAAAAGACAGAAGGCACCTGGGGCGCCCTCTGGATGGGTGAACAACTAGTAGTGCAGGACCTTCGGCACCTTGCCGCTGTAGTCGAAGTTCTTCACCGCCAACAGGCCGGCAATGACTTCCGGCTTGGGCTTGTTGAAGAGCTTGGCGAACTGGTCGCCCAGCGCCTTGCGGATGCCCATTTCGTCGGCGAGAACCTTCATCTCCGACTTGGTGAGCATTTCAAGAAAATCCTGCGCATTCTGGAGGTTCCAGTGCGGCCGCAGGTCGAGCTTGTGATGCCGGCAGAGTTCGCGGAGGTTGCTCACCTCCACGCCGTCGATTGCCGCAACGGTGAGGCCGATCGTCAGCTGCTGTCGCCTCTGGTCATCCAACGCGTGGATAGCCGTGAGGCAACCCTGCAGCGTCGAGGACGACTTCTGCTCGGTCAGCTTCTCGAAGAACTTGCCCATCACGTCGCCGGCGATGTTGCGTGCCAGCCCGTTCAGGGCAACTGCCAGCAGGTAGGCGTTCGCCTGGTCAGGGTTCTGCGCGACTTCCTTGCGCAGTGCCTTGCGCCACAGCGAAGTACGATAGGTCTTGACCTTGTCGGATTCGCTGATCGCAGTCACCGGCTTCTCCGCAGCCGAAGCCGACGAATCGCCCTTCTTCGCAGGTGCTGCTTTGCCGCCCGCAGCCGGTTTGGCTGTGGTGGGCGTGGCCGCTTCCTTCTCGGCCTTGATGCGGGCCGCGACCTTCTGCTGGTTGCACACCGTGTCGAAACACTGGCCGCCGTAGACCTTCCCCATGGAATCGGGGAGGCCGCTCACGGCGGCGCCGAAATTCTGGCACGCGTGGCAAGCTTTCGCCTGTTCTTCGCCGACGCCCGTCGGGCCTTCGACCTTTAACTGGATCCGGGTGTGGTTGTCACCCGAGCGGATAATCCGCACGATCGGATACTCGTCCTTGAGCCCGTAGGCAATGCCTTCGAGCTTGCTGGTGAGCTTGCCGTCGTAGCACGCGCGGTTGGTACAGTTCCCGGTGGCGATCGCCTCGCCGAACATCTCCGTCTGCAACGACGAATTGTGCGGACAGGCCGCGCATTCGGTCTTGTCGAAGATGGCGGCCTCGAGGCTGCACGCAGCCGCCTCGATCGTTTTCCTCAACTCGGCGACGGGCTTCTTCTCGCTCACGATGACCGGCAGGAGCTTGTCCTGCTTGTCCTTGGCGAGCGTGGCCAGCAGTTCGGCGTGGCCGAGCTGGATGGTACGGGTGTTGAGCGCTTCCAGAACGGATTCGCTGCAGTTCATCAGTGCCAGGCGCTTGTCGAGTGTGGAGCGTGACCACCCAAGCTGGCGGGCCGCTTCGTCGCGGTCGCCTTTCAGCTGACCAACGATTTCAGCCGCGGACGCGGCCTCCTCCGACGGCGCCATGTCGGCGCGCTGCACGTTTTCGATGAGCGCGTAGCGGCGAGCTTCGGCGTCCGTCAGGACCTTAATGTTGACGGGCATCTCGTACCCGTCGCCGTGGGCCGCAAGCGCAGCGCGGTAGCGGCGTTCACCGGCAACTACCTCGTACTCATGACCGTGCTCTTCGTCCTCGACGGGACGGATGAGGATCGGCTGGATGACACCGTCCACGCGAATGGATTCGGTCAGTTCAGCCATCTCCGCAGGGTCGAAATACTTGCGCGGGTTGCAGCCAGGACGGATCTTGCCAATAACGACAGTGGGATTTTGCATTGTGGGTTCTCGCGGAAATGGGGAACCCGTTGCCGCACCGGGAACGTGGTTCCCGGTGGGATGGAAGGATGGACTACCAGGCTATGCTGGCGGCCACCGTACTGCAAAAAGCTGGCACCCGGAGGTGCGGGATCGATGCGTCTAGGACGCGGTGGGTGCGGCGAGGATAGCGCATAACTGCCCTCCCTGCAATACCGACGAAGAACCGGCCTACCGCTCCAATTCTTCAAGAAGCGCAGCAATCGTGGACACCAGGCAACCAATCACCTCCCAGGAGTACCCAACTGCCGCCACATTTGTCGAAGTTGAAAGCACACCGGCAATGCGCCTCAGTCTGGCAACTGCGACATCGATTCTTGCTTTGCTGCCGCCAGCCAGCGTGGCGGGTTCAGGAAATGAGAGCCGATTAACGCGGGCCTCCAGAGCGTCAGCGGCCTTGCCCAAGACTCTGGCCAAGTCTTTTTCCCGACCGGCCCTGAAGATATCCGCGTCAAAGACGGTCCCTCTAGCTCCGATTTCGTTGCCGAGCAGCTTGGCAAAGGCGTATTCAATGCTTGTGGCGTCAAACGCCATATCTTTTCTCCTTTCGTGTTGCCCCGAACAACTATCCCCCAATCTTTGGGCAAAAAAGCCCCCACAACAGTGGGGCGGGTAGGAACGGGTCCATCTGAGAGAGCCTGTAGCGGGGTCGCGCTACAGGAATCATCATATGGGGAATGCTAGGTCGGATGACCCTGAAAGCTCGTCAATTTCGCTCGCTTTTGGCTGGAAATGGTCCGGTAGCCCGGGCTAGCAAGGTGGTAACCGCCCCGCTGACTTGCCAACCGTCCATCTCTGTCTCAAAAATCCCGTGAACGAGACGATCCAGACAGAAGACCTCAATGCCGTCCGCTTCTACGGTGCCGAGGATCTTAGCAACGCTGGTGCCGCGCGTACCGCGCCGCTTGATCGTTGCCAGCCCATCTCCCAACGTCACGGTGCATTCATTGGCTTTCATGCTGCCTCCTTGAGCAGTTGTCGTTGATCGCCGGTCTTGCGGCCATGTAGCGCCGCCAGGTCCTCGACAAAGGCATCGAGAAGCGTGTCCATGTGCAGGAACGCCTCGTCTTCGAGCTCTGGGGTCGCCCAGTCCAAGCCGGCTTCCATGGCGTCGCGTTTGTGCGCCACCATTTGGTCCTGGTAGACATCGATGCTCCCCGGCAGGTGGAAATACACGACCTTCAATTGCCCTCTCCGGTTCCAACGCAGCGCGCGCCGCATCGCCTGATACTCGATGCGCCACGTCCACGAACGGTCGTAGAAGAGGACATAGTCAGCGTTCGGCAGGTTGTACCCTGCCCTGCCCGACCCTTTGGTGCAGAGCAGGCCGGTGGCCGACCCGTTCACGAACCGCCTGTCCTTGTCGGCCACGCGCTTCGCAATCGGAATGCCGCCGTGGAACGGCACAGTCTCCACGCCGCGCGCCTGCAGTTGGCCGGCGATCAGGTCGATCACCCCCGGGTTCTCGGCAAACAGGATGGCCTGCTTACCTTCACCCGCGATGGCTTCCATTCGCTCAATCACCGCACGCTGTTTGCTGGTCAACTGCCCCAGCGCCCCAACGCCCTCCACCCCATGCTGCGGGTAGTTGGCCGCGAAGTGCACGGCGCGGATGCGGGCGAGGATTGCAATCAGATTGTTCGAGCGTCCGTCGGCACGACGAATATCCCGATACCATTCCGCAAACTCGTCGGCCGTGCGCAGGTACAGCGACAGATGACTCGGATCCCAATCCGTCTCTACCACCTCGACTGCCGGCGGATCGATCTGGATGTACCGGGCCACGTCGGGCTCGCAGACTAGCCGCCGCTTGATGTGCGGCGCCAGCATCTGGCGGTAAAGCGGCAGATTGCCGATCTTTGGCACTTCCCGCTTGGCGCCGTCCTGCAGGCTCTCCGCGAATTCCCATGTCACCCATTCCAGCACGACGAAGTCATCGCGGAAGCGGTCCACGCCGCGTTGAGCGTGCTGCGCGGTCGCCAGCCATTGGCAATCCAGGTACCCGCGGCGATAACCGTAGGGCTGAGCCGCCGTGCCGTCGCCGCCCGTAAAGGCAATCAGGCCGAAGACGTCACGGGGATAGTTCGCAATCGGGCTACCCGTCAGGACGAACCGCCGCCGCGCCGACAGCTGCCAGAGCGCGCGGCTCTGGTCGCTGGTCGGGTTGGACAGTCGCTCGCCCTCGTCGGCCACCAAAAGGCCAATCCTGCGCCGAAGCTTGTGGGCATATGTGACGCGCCGGGAAGCTTCCCGACACACCGGCATGCGCAAGCGCTCGTAAGCGATGAGATTGATCTGCCCCAGCTTCCCGAGTGCTTCCGGCGAGTCGATGACATGCACCGACTGCGGCGGCAGGATCTGCGCCAGTTCGGCACGCATTTCCGGGACCAGCCGCGACTCGACCACGATCAGGCCGTGCTTGACCCCTGACAGCAGGATCAAGCCCGCCGCGAGCCGCGATTTGCCGCAACCCTGTTCCCACGCCGCCACAGCACCACAGGGCTTCTGGAGCAGCTCCACCAGGTCACTTTGTTGAAATTCCCAGTTTAGCCAGCGGTCGATACCCAGCGCCTGCATTCGGCGACGCAGCGCCAGGGCTTGCTGCGGATACTTCACCGACAAGCCTTCGTGCACGGTTTCCCAGGTCTGCTCTGATCTGCTGACGGCAAAACGCCCCATCAGCTCGTCCAGCGTTAGCACGAACTGACTGCCGCCGGCGTGGTAGGCGTAGCGGCCGTCCGGCTGCCGCGCAAACGCCACGGTCTCGCCGGCCTTGATCACGGGGCTGCCCCACTTTGCCGCATCCGCCACATGGCTTTTGAGGGCCAGGCCGAAGATCGCTTCCGCTGCATTCACACCCGTCGTCCAGACCGTGTGCCGCAGCGGCGTAGCCTGGCGCGCGCTGCGCCGTACCCGCTTGCGGAAATGCTCGAGGAACCCCGGGGCCAGTTGCGGTACGCCGCCGGCGCCGCGAATCAGCCGCAGCAAGCCATCCAGCGCCGCCATCGGGTCGTCCTGCACCAGATAGGCCTCGAGATCGAGGCGGCCGCTGCCGGCGTAGTGCATGCCTTGCGGCAGGCGCTGGCCATCCAACGGCCGGATCCTGCAATCGAGGACACGGTTCAGCACCATTGCTTCGACGAAGCCGCACTCAAATCCCAGGACAATCCGGCGGCCATCATGGGCAATGCGTACCCGTTTCTGCGAGGTCACGGGGCGCGTAATGGCAGGGCCCGCGTCATCCAGCGTCTGGTGCCCTAGTCGTGCCTCTCCGAAGATTCGATCATCGAGATTCAGGTCCAGCGCGGGCAAGGGAATGGTCAAATCGCTGTGCGACTGCCGCACAACTCGGCCCATCCGATAGCGGCCAAAGACCGCAATGGAGGTGTGCACCGTCGCGCCTTCCTCCCGGAAGGCCGATGCCGGCAGGTCGAAGATGCCGACCACGCGGCGGGCGGCAGTAATGTGCGCGTCCCGGTGATCCAGAACGTTGACGAAACGGTCAACAAAGCTTGTGGGCAAGAGCGCCACAACGAGCTGTGCCGCCTCCAGCGCCTGAGCCAACGCATACTCGTGGCTCAGAGCGCTGCTGTTGGGCCCGAATCTTCCCCAGGTCGTGCAACCGAGCGGCTGCAGATGCGGCGATTCCAGATGGATCGAGAACGGCGGATTAATGATGGCGACGTCAAATCGCCGGGGATGGATTTCCTCCATGCCCGCCATGCGGAAGCTGCCTTCGAAGCCGGCGGCCTCGATGCACTGCTGGACTGCCGCGATCACCGGCTCGTGCACGTCAACACCATACAGGCTGTGCTGCGCCGGATCGGCATACTGCATCAGCCGGGCCGAGCCGACCGAATTGTCCAGAACCGATATCTTCCGGCCGGGGCGCCAGGTCTCGACGACGCCCCACATGAGCCGCGCAATGGCGTCGGGGGTGAAGAACTGCGACAAATGCTTCTCCCGCGCAGCGTGCAGCTCGCCCATGTGAGCGATCTTGTCGGCTTGCGAGCCGAGGCTAACGATGGCCCGCAAGGGCTCGTACCAATAAGTCATAGGGATTCCAGAAAAGAAAATGCCCCGTTGAAACGGGGCAAAGGAAAGGCGCCAGGCTGCTTACGCCGAGATTGACTCGGATGCTGGCTCGGATAGGTGCTGGGCGACGAACGCCAGGAGGCGCTCGCCAAGCGAAAGAGTGAACCGCAGCTCCCAGTACCCGTTGTATTGCACGACATCGAGACCCGGGAACGTCCGCCGCTGTTGGGGCGCAAACGGTTCGCCGTGATCGAACTGGCGCAGGCAGCCGGCCAACGCCGGCTCGCCGGCGTCCTGCGCAAAGGCCGCCAGCGCCAACAAGGCCGCCCGCACTTCGCCATGCGCGTCTGCCGTTACTCGCCGCAACGGGCGTGCGGCAGACGGCTCGGACGACGCATTGAGGCGCAGGCGCACGACCGTGGCAAAGCGGCGCACCGCGTTCGGCGCGTCCAACTCTAGCGCTGCGGCCAGCGTCTGTGCGACCTGACGGTACGCCAGCGCGCGGCCGCGATGCTCGTACCGTTGCGTCAGCACGCACCAGTACCGGTCCAAATCCGGCGTCTCTCCGGCACGAAGGGCCTCCCAGATGTTTGGGTAGCCGTTCACCGGGATACGCGTCTCGTCAATGCTGACCGGAGCGCCTGCAATGCCAAACTCGTTGCCCGCCCGATCGATCAGGCTTGCTACAAGGCGCCGTAGGAAGCGACGATATTCGCCAGCGTGGTCAACAGGCAACGGCACAATCGCAGAATCCGCGCCGACCTGCGACGCCAACACGCTGACCCGCGCAAACGCTCCAGCCGAGGCCGCCTGCGCCGCACGGAACGCCTCGACAAGCGAGTTGTACATCAGCGCCGCTCCTGCATGGCCTCCTGGCCGTACTCGCCAATGAAGAGCATCAGCGCCTCTGCCAGTTCGTTGCAGAACTTGAACTCCCACTTGTCGTTGAACAAGGTGATGTCGAGTCCTGGCATTGCGATCTTCTCGCGCGAGACGTACTCCAGCTCGTATAGGTTGATGCCCCCCAGCTGCTTGGCCAGCAATGCATTGCCAGCTTTGCCCGCGAAAGTGGCGAGACCCATCAGACAATCCGCCGTCGGCTGGGTGCTGTGATAGCCCACCCTGCGCCGGCTCGACCTGTAGGACGCCTCGGTATAGACCGTCTTCTTCAACACCACGCCGGCGGCCGTACGCTTTACCTCAGCATTGCGATGCAAGCCAAAGTTGCGCACGATCCGCGATGCGGCCTGACGGTAAGCCGTTGCCGCGCCGCCATCGCCCTTGTAATAGGCGGTGAGCGAAGCCCAGAGCTTGTCGAGGTCGGGGATTTCTCCCTTCTTCAGGGCTTGATGGATATCCAGGCCTGCACGCTCGTACTCGGCGCTATTGTCGATGTCGAGCCGCGCGCCCGGGGGCGCAAACTCCTTGCGAGCCCGACTGACGACGTTACCGGCCAAAGATTGGCAGAACTTCTCCAGTTCGTTCTCTTGCCGGTACGTCGACCGGACGCCAACGGCGAAGAACGGTTCTTCAGTGCCGGTGCCGGCGAGCATGTCACGCTCGAAGTCGGCGGCATCCTGATAGGCCTGACGTGCCGCCTGCTGGGCGGCGGTGAATCTCTCGATGATTTGGTTGTACATGGGGTCTCTCAAATGAATAGGGAGACCCCCGCTCGGGAGGTCTCCGAGGGAAGGAAGGGAAGTAGCGCAGGGTCCGCGCTACGGGAATCACATGGCCAAATCCAGCCAGCGTTGAGCAGACTGACGACTCACATCGGCTGTCGCCTCCAGGCGGACCCTGACCCGACACCTTCGATGTCGTGGTCGACGATCACGACGTTCACGTGGCCGTCACTCTCGATGTACGGTACCGTGCCACCGGAAAGGTGGGCGATGACGGTGCACTTTTGGATAGCGTTCATGGCATGCGCTCCTAGTGAACTGCGATCGCACGGCCCGCCGGCATGGGCATGAAGCCCATTGCCCACCACATGGCTGCAGGATGATCCGGAAAATCCGGGATGTCGCGTTGATGAAAGATGTCTGGCACGAGTGCCAGCGCTGTCGGTCGTGCGAGTACCGTCTCACGCCACTGATATTGCAACCGCAGCCAGGTCAGTTCGGCACGCGCAACGTGATCCCACGCGAGCGGCAACTTGGTCTCGTCGAACAAGTCCGCGCCTTCTGCAGTCATGACTGCGACTACCTCGTGATAGCGCCCCAACTCATGGGGAAAGCCGCGTCGCACGAACTTCAGGACTGCCGGATTGGGATGCTGGAAGATTCTTTGCAACTGGCGAATGTACACGGCGCATTCGCGCCGCGAGCGCTCTTCGTAGTCGTCGCGACCAACCTGAGCACAGGATTCCTCGGCCGGCACAGGGCCAACCTCAATGTCGATGGTTTTGGGAAACATAGCTTCGTCTGAAGCCGGGAGCGGTACCCTAACCGGGTCGTCTCCCGGAGGGTAGTGATGGGCCGCACTCACCCAAAGGGTGAGCGCGACTATGCGGTCGTTTCGACCAATTCTCAGGCCGGGCGGCCCAAGAGATGTTCAAAATTGCTGAGCGTCCAAAGCACAACGACCAAAAGGGCCATTGGCGCCAAGGCGCTCAGTTGGACATACAGAAGAGCAAGCTGCGGTGTCGTAACGATGAAGAACAGCGCAACGAACAGAATGACCACCAGCGCAACAAGAGCGAAGGAGGTGGAACGAGCGTGGGTAATGGACATGGTGGCTCCGATACGGAAGATGGAGCCATGCCCCAATGGGGACAAAAGCCCCAATGGGTGGAAGAAAAGCAGATGGCCGGTACGCCGGCAGGTGTCGATGCGCAGTAGCGCGGAGAATCGGACGAATCTTACCTCGCCTTCCGACAACCTACAACACCACGACGCCTACCGCTTCCCTGCGGCGTGCCGGGCGAGACGATTTGCCTCACGGAGGCGATTCACCACGGCCCAGCGACGTTGCTCGACCTCTTCTGGGTTCTCCAGATTGGAATAGTCCTGCACGGGACCGTCCCCGACGAAAGGCACATAGTCTTCGGGAAGCCGGCCGTCAGCTTTGGCTTTTTCCCGCTGCAGGCGCCCAAGCCCGTCGGTACTCTCTGTAATGGCGACGTAGTCCCACCGCGTCGGGACGGCATCTTCCGCGAACCAAACCTCGCCTTCGCCCTTCCCACGATTGCAACGACGTCATAGATGCTCCCTACGGAGAGGGGTTCGCCCGAACCTCAAACCGCAGAACGTCGGGCCGCGGATGCCAGAACACGCGGTCCAGGTAGCGCTTGAAGATAAACGCGTCCAACCGCGCAATCTCGCCATATTGCGGCTCGCCTGGGGCAATGAACTGCGGCTCGTTCTTCGGGCGGTTGCCGAGCGACACCTCGCGGGCCATCGATGTAGTGACTTGGGACATGGGTTTTCGGTAAAAGGCGCACGAAATTCTATCCCTTTCGCGGCCTACGCCCGCTTCTCTACCTTGAAAATGTTTGGCGGCGAACTTCGCCCGCCGGCGGCCTTGACTTCGATGTGGCCCCGGTATCTTGGTCCTAGACCCATTTACCTTAGCCGCCATGCGATTCACCCGATTCGGACGCCACTCCCCCATCAACTTCAATACCCGCCGCCAAGCCGCCTTCGCTCGCAAACAGCAGCGTGAGCGCGAGCGGTACCCGCTCTTCGCCGAGCATGTCGCCGCCGAGCAGCATTCTGCTGATGACGAGTTGGCGCGCCGGCAGCGACGTTCGGACCGGCTCGAAGCGTCCACGCGTGACCTCCAGGCCCGTGTCTGGCGGCAGAAACGCGCGGTCTACTTCTCTCTGACCGCAGAGCAGCGAGCCGAAGTCCGCGCCAAGTGGCTGGCATGGACAGGCCCCACCACCGCGTTCTATTTCGCTTACATCGTAGACAACATCAGTGGCGAGGCCGCACGACGCGACGAGGTGCTTCGCGCCCGCACGCTGGAAGTGCGGCGCCGCGTCCTCGCGAACATGCCCGAGCAAGTCGCTTTGGAGATGGCATGACGCCGACCACTGAGCAGGAACAGGTTGTGGAAACGGTCCGCGGCGGTGGCCCCGTCAAGGTCAAAGCCTACGCCGGCGCTGGCAAGACATCGACGTTGCGCATGGCCGCAGAAGCCCGCGGCCGCGCGCGCGGCCTCTACCTCGCATTCAACAAGGAGATCGCCAACGAGGCGGCCCGCAAGTTTCCGCAGAACACGCGCTGCCGCACCGTGCACTCCCTTGCATATAGCGGCACACGCCCGGAGATCACCCGCAAGCTGCGCAATCCCGTCGAGCCGCCCCACCAACTGGCGCTGCGCTACGGCTTCGGCAAGCTGCGCCTGCCGACGACGATCGGCAAGGATCTGGAGCTGAGCCCGAGCAAGGTCGCACGCATGGTGATGGACGGGGCAGCCCGCTTTTGCCGGTCGGCCCAGGCCGAGCCGCTGGCATGGCACATCCCGGTCGACGCGATCGTGAAGGACGAGGAAGCCGAGCACCTGCGCGAAGCCCTCCTGCCTTCGGTGAAACGTCTCTGGTCGGAATACCTCGATCCGGCCGCGCCTTCGGCAATCGGTCACGATACGTACGTAAAACTCTGGCAACTCAGCAGGCCCCGCATCGGCGCCGACTTCATCCTGTTCGATGAAGCGCAGGACGCCGACGGCTTGATGCTCTCTGTGCTGCGCGCCCAGCAGTGCCAGGTCATTTACGTCGGTGATCCCTACCAGCAGATCTACGAATGGCGCGGCGCGGTGAATGCCATGGACCATATCCGCGCGCCGGAATGCGCCCTGACCGAGTCGTTCCGATTCGGGCCTGCGATCGCACAGTTGGCCAGTCGTGTCCTCGCGCTGATGGACGAAGACACGCCCGTGCGCGGCCAGGACGGAGTCGCTTCCCGCATCCTGCACGAGTCCGCCCTCGGGCAAGAACGGTTCGACGCGGTCCTGTGCCGAAAAAACGCTACGGTCCTGACTCACCTCGCCCAAGGTATCGGCCGCGGCGATCGCGTCGCGGTGCGCGCCAACGTCGACGAACTGCGGGCCTTTGCAGACGGGGCCGAGCAGCTCATGCGCGGCCAGCGCATCGGGTATCCGGCCACGCTTGCCCTCTTCGAGACGTGGGAGGAGGTGCAGGAATACGCAGAGTCTTTCGCTGGCCGCGATCTCAAACCGCTGGTCACGCTGATCGACAACGAAGGCGTGGACTACCTGCGGCTGATCCTCACCCGCGTCTCGCGCGAAGCCGAAGCCGACTACATCGTCTCGACTATCCACCGTGCCAAGGGCCTCGAGTGGGATCGGGTGCAACTAGCCGGGGATTTCAAATTCAAGAATGGCGACGACGGGAAGCTGACCATGGCGCCCGAAGAAATGCGGCTGCTCTACGTCGCCATGACGCGCGCCAAGCACGTACTGGATGTAAGCGAGATCCGCCGCGACCTGTACACGATGTTCCGTGAAGCCGGCGTCTAGAGAGGAAACCTATGATCACCGTGCGGATTGGCGGGAACGAGTTCCCACTGGACGATGTACTGGACGACCCTGGCCGCTACGCGCGCCACCTCGAGCGCGCCAAGAAAATCCAAGGCTTTGCTGAATGCGGGTGCGGCACGCAACGGCCCAGGCCGAAGCTCGTGATCCGCCGCCACCGGGACATTTTTCTGCTTGCCCGATGGCCAGAACAGGCGCACCAACACGCGGCGGCCTGCCCGTTCAACCGGCAGACGCTGGCCAAGTCGGGGCCGACCGATAACCTCGATGCCTTCCGGCTCAAGGACGGCCATCATGACATCCGGCTCGGGTAGCGCTGAGCGTCAGCACGCGTACGCCAGCGGCGACCGTCCAGCGGTCTGCGCAGGGCCAAAGCAGCAAGCCCCAGCGGCGCTCCGCCGGGCTGCTGGCGTTCCTTGAGTATGCCTGGGAGCAGGCCGGGCTGAACGTGTGGCCCGGAACCGGCTATCGCGGTTGGACTGCTTGCTGGTCACAACTGACCGCCGAACTTGCGGGATGCCGGATCAACGGCACGTCTGCCGACGGTTTGCTCCACATCGTTCAGCGATGGGATCCCAGTCGCAAAGCGGAAATCCTTGCCGAGTTCGACGCTTGGCAGGCCCGGCTCACCCCCACGGCCGCCGGCAACCCGCGTGGCATCGTCATCGGCCAGCTTGAATCCCACGAACCCTCACAGTACGGCGGCAAACTCGTATTGCGACAGAGCCGGCAACGCTATTTCCTCAATGCGGACCTTTATGCGCGCCTGCAGAGTTCGTTTGGCAGCGCCTTGTCCGCCGTGGGCAGAGACGACCAGCGCTGCGTTGCAATCCTACTGGTAGAGATGTCCAAGGGCGGCTATCTGCGGGTGGCCGACGTCGCGGCGATGCTGACCAACAGCCATTTCGTGCCGTGTGACTCGTCGCATGAAATCGCCATGGCCGATTACCTGATCGCCGGGCGTCGGGCGTTTCGCAAGCCGCTGCGCCATATCGGCCGGGCTGCCGCTCACCCGGACTTCATCTTGACCGATGTAGCTCCGGAGGTGGTCATCGAGGTCCTCGGCATGTCCGGCAATGCAGACTATGACGCCCGAATTGCCGAGAAGCGAGCACATTACCTTGCCTCCGGCATCCCGTTGCTCGAGTGGGACGTCAAGGCCGGTCCGGCCGCCAGCGTCCGTCTGCCAACCGCGAACCGAAGCAATGACGGCGCCTGATATCGCATCGGCAGCGCTGGTTGACCGGGAATACGCCCGTGCGTTGGATCTGGTCCAGCGCTTTCGCGCCGCCTCGGTAGCGCTGCTGCAGCGGCATCTGCAGATTGGCCCCTATGTGGCCGAATCGTTGCTGCTGCGCATGTCGCGGGAGACAACGCTCGTACGCAGGATGCCAGATGGGCTCTACCTCTTCGTCGGCGAAATCATCGGCAACGAACTGCAGGCTTTCCACGGTTTCGCCCGCGAGGTGCTAACGGCAATCACCGTAGGTCGCATCGACGCCGAGCAACTCCGCGCTGCTGCCGACCGTTACGGCATTACGCCGCAAGTCTTGACTTCGTTGCCGCCTCGATAGGCTGATGAGGTAACCCGGCGCGTTGCACCCAACACCCCGCGCCTCCATACGCAGCCAGACCATATGGAAAAACATACCGTACGAGAAAACATACCCTCTGAAGCCGAGTCGCCGTCGCTTGTCAGTATCGGCCGCCGGCCCATCGCCGCACGAGCCAAAGGCGGCTACCTAGTGCATTTGGTGGACCTCGCCACAGGCCTTGCGCTATGCGGACACAAGCCGCGCCATACGGCCAAGCGCATGAAGCGCCGGAGTGGCTGGCTACCGTATGGCGCCGTGCCCCCTACCTGCATCAAATGCAAGGCAGCGCAACCGCCTGCGACCGAGGCGCCCGAGCGCGACCCCTGACGATCGACATGTTTGAGGACGCACAGTCATGAGCGAAAACACGAAGATCGAGTGGACCGACCACACCTGGAACCCGTGGGAAGGCTGCCAGAAGGTAGGCCCAGGCTGCGACCATTGCTATGCCGAAACCCGCAACCAACGGTTTGGCGGGGGCGTTGCCCCGAACTGGGGACCAGGGGCGCCGCGCCGCCGCACCTCCGCAGCCAACTGGCGAAAAATGTTTCGGTGGAACGCTGCTCACGCCGCGTTCGCTGCGGTCCACGGCCGCCGCCAGCGCGTCTTCTGCGCAAGCCTGGCCGACGTGTTCGATACCGCCGTCCCTATCGAATGGCTTATCGACGTGCTTGATGTTTGGCGCCAGACGCCGCACCTGGACAAACTCGTGCTGACCAAGCGCATCGGTAACGCTACGAAGCGGCTCGGCGAGGCGTTCAACACGCTGATGCTGCGCGACGATTGTGCAGAGAATCCGCTCGTACCTTGGCTGGCGACTTGGATCGCCGGCAATGCGCCCGCCGATATCTGGCTCGGTGCAACGGTCGTGAACCAGGCCGAAGCGGATCGCGATATCCCCAAGCTGCTGCGCACGCCGGCAAAGACGCGGTTCCTTTCGATGGAGCCGCTGCTCGGCCATGTCGACGTTTTCTCCTCTGCGACCGGCGAACTGTTGCACACGTCCGGCAACGACTACGAGCCGGGCGCCCTCGACTGGATCATCGTGGGAGGTGAGAGCGCCGCCGGCGCCCGGCCGATGCACCCGGCATGGGCGCGGTCCCTGCGCGACCAATGCGCGACGGCCGGCGTGCCCTACCTCTTCAAGCAATGGGGGCACTGGCACACGGCAGTCGTGGACGGATCTACGGGGAGACCGACATTCCGCGAGTTCGCGTCGTTCCAGCAATGGGTGAGCAAAGCGCAGACATGGGTCGCGGGCGGGACCTGCCTCGACAGGCACGGCGTGCCGCTCGAGTGCGGGGAAGATTTCATGCGCGCACGCGACGCAGGGAGCTTTCCAGTGACCGTGATGCACGCTGTCGGGAAGAAGGCCTCCGGCCGGCTGCTGGACGGGGTGGTCCATGACGCCTTCCCGGTGACGTCGCTCGACGTCGGCGCTGCCTGCGGACGCGCACTGGCGCGGGGAGCGAAGTGATGGATCGACTGAGCCTGTTTGGCCACGTCGCGGCGGCGTTCGCCGAGGCGCCCCCCGAAGGCATCGCCACCGCGCATCTGTACGAAGCAGTCGCGACTGCGGCCGGCATCGGCGCCGACAAAGCTTCCGCCAGAATCCCGGTCGGCGCCGCGGGCGCACTGCACAGCCCGTTCAAGCGCGCTGTTCGCTGGCACCAACAGACATTGAAATCCATGGGCATCGTGGAGCGGGTGGCCGACCGCGCCGGCTTCTGGAAGCTGACGCAGCCGGTAACGAAGGAGCTGGATCGCGCCGCTGACGGCGTGCGGCTGGTCGCCTTCAGCACCACGCTCGGCATGGCCGTGTGGGCGCGCCACGAAGACGTGTTTCGTGGCCTCGGCGAGCCGATTGCGCTGTGCGTCACGTCGCCACCCTACCCGCTGCGCCAGGCGCGCGCCTATGGCAATCCCGCCGAGGCGCAATACGTCGATTTCCTGTGCGAGGCGCTCGAACCCATCGTTGCAGGGCTGGTGCCCGGCGGTAGCATCGTCCTCAACGTGTCGAACGACATCTTCGAGCCGCGCAGTCCGGCCCGCTCTCTCTATATCGAGCGCCTGACGCTGGCATTGCACGACCGGCTCGGCCTGTCGCTGATGGGCCGGGTGCCCTGGGTGAACTACAGCAAGCCGCCAGGGCCCACGCGATGGGCCTGCGTGGAACATGTCCAGCTCACATCGGCTTACGAGCCCGTGCTCTGGTTCACAAACGATCCCGCCTGCGTGCGGGCCGATAACCGCCAGATTCTCCAAGCCCACACCGAACGGCACCAGCGACTGATCGCCGCCGGCGGGAGCAGCGCAACGCTGTGTACGGAGATGGCGCCTATCGCATTCGGCAGAGCGCCTTCGGCAACCAGACGGCCGGGCGGCTGCCTCGGAACGTCATCGAGCGCGGCCACAGCTGCTCGGACACTCGCGCCTATCGCCGTGCCGCCCAGGCACTCGGCTTGCCGACCCACGGCGCCATGCAGCCTACCGACATCCCCGACTTCTTCACGCGGTTCCTGTCCCAGCCAGGCGACCTTGTGGTTGATCCATTTGGCGGGACGATTCGCACCGGCCTGGCCGCCGAGAGGTTAGGTCGGCGCTGGATCGCAACGGAATGGATCCTGCAATACGCGCGCGGTGCCGCCGAACTGTTCCGCCAGTTCGACGGCTTTCAGATGCACCCGGCCATGCAATGGGCCACTCAACCCAAACGACAATGACGCAGCACGACGACAACGAACGCGAATACCCCGAACCCGAAACCGTCCTTGCCATCCGCGGTGCCATCGCCACCGGGCAGCTGGGCGGCCCCATGGGTCCGCCTGGCCACTGGCTTAATGAATTCTGGCAGATTGGCGCCGCGCTGCGCGACCATGCCGAAATCCTGCAGGGCTTCGAGGACACCGCGCTGCAGGAACTCCTGAATACGACGGCGGACTATCTGGCGACCGACGTCCCTTAGCCCGGCCGCCTTTCGCACAGTCCGTCGCGCCCGACCGTTGGGCACAGGATGCGGGCAGGCATAATGCCGGCATTTCCCGATCCTGATTCTCCCCATGCCCAGCGGCCTCCTCCAATGCGCCCACTGCGACGGCGCCCCGACCTACATCTCTGGCCGGCTCCAGGCAGTTATCGTATGTGAAGAATGCGGCATTTCTACGCCTCCTGTTCGCCTGGACTCTGCGGACAAGGACACCGCGTTCACGACGCTCAGCGCGATCTGGAATAGCCGCGTCGAGCACCGCCCAGCCGACCAGAACGCGGTCTCAATGATGTCGCGGCGCGCGCTCACCGCATCGGACATCCCCTACTTCCTGAATCTGCTGGCGGCAACGACCTCCGACTGGGAGACGGTCGGACCCAAGTTTGCCGCCATGGCCGCGGCGCTTGCCCAGCCAGGGTACGAGTTCAAGCACGTAGATCCACCGGAGACCGTGATCTCCCAGGCGGCGAGATACCAGAAACTGTTGAAGCGCGCGAAGATCATCTATATCGATGGCGCACCGATGATCCGCTTCGATCATGTGCCGGCACTGTGCGCGGAGATCGCCGAAGAATCCCTCGCCGACAAGGACTGGCCGCTTCTGGATCTGCACGAGTTCATTGGTAAGGCTATCGATGGCCTCCCCGATCACTGGCAGCCTTGACTTTGGCCCAGAAAGGGCAAGCTGGGAGCGTGTTCAATGACGCCCTCCCAGCAATGATCCGTCAACTTACCGTCGCCCTTCTCCTCGCCGTCACCGCGGCAGCCGCCTCCGCCAAGGACGCCGCGCAATGCGGAAACATCCTCGAGGCCGGCAAGCCGGCGGCCAGCCGTCCTGCCGCCAACACCAAGCTGCTCTGCTACCGCGCGTACGCAGTCCTCTACTCGCCGCAGACCCGCACGGCCCTTTGGTCCGCCGAACACCTGACCGCCGCCGCGGCGGATGCGGCCCGCACATTGCCGCGCGACAGTGATTTCTATGAAGAAGATCGCTTGCCGGCTGGCGAGCGTGCGCAGCTGCGAGACTTCGTACGATCTGGATACGACCGTGGCCACCTTGCCCCGAGCGGTGATTTCGGAGACAAGGCGTCTCAGGCCGAAAGCTTCAGCCTCGCCAACGTCGTGCCTCAGAACAGCACGTCGAACCGGAGGACCTGGAGCCATATCGAGACATCGACGCGCAAGCTCGCGCGTCAGTATGGCGCCATCCATGTCGTGACCGGTCCGGCATTCACCAATGCCGCCCGAATGCTGAACGGCCGCGTGCGCATCCCGGACTATTTGTGGAAGGCAATCTATGTGCCGGGCGTCGGCGCTGCGGCCTACGTCGTCCGTAACGATGCGACGCAAGCCTACAGCGTCATCAGCATTAGCGAACTGTCGCACTTCACCGGCATCGATCCGTTCCCCGCTCTGGCGCCGACAAAGCGAGGCGTCGCATTGGATCTACCGCCGCCGACACCCCATCCGGGGGAGAAGGCGGCTCGCCGTGTCGCATTTGCCTGGCTTGTTGGAAACGACAAAGCAGGGGATGCGGCTGAATCCCTCGGTGGGCTGGTTCAGCACGCCGGTGCGCTGGCCACGCTCATGCTGGCCTACGCGCGGTAGCATCCCGCCGGAAGGAACATGTTCCTTTCAAAAAAGACGAAAGGCGCGCCTTTTGACGCGCCTTTCGCTTTCATACTGGCCGATTTACAGTCAGCCTCGTGCCCAAAGCCACGTTCCGAGGCCGAAGTACAACGATAGCGGGATGGATGCCCCCGCCAGCGAAGCCAGAACGAAGCGGAGCCGGGAAGGGCGCCGCGGCGCGCGCGCAAGCTCGATAGCGCGCCAGCGGACATTGTCCACCATGTCCCGTACCTTCGGGTCCACCGCGGACTCGTCGAAGCCCGCCAGCCACACCATGTCGGAGTTGTGAATCTCGCCCACGAACATCGATATCTCACTGCCCCCCAACACCCTCGCCCGTTCCACTGCGAACTCCAGCATGAAGACGCTTCGCAACGGGATGTTGAGCTCAGGCTCGATCATCGCAAGCCAGCGCCAATCAGGATCCGGAAACACAGGCCCGCAGCGATCACCCACGCCCGCCCGCCGCCGGCAATTCTCCACGAGATAGGCGTAGGGCTCCGGAAAGCCGGCAATCCTGCGCCGCTCGTCGGGCGAGAGCGCATGGAAGGCGGCAGAGCCACCGATGTCCTGGAGACGACGAAACCCGTTCGCTCCGAAGCGGTCCGCCATCGTCCGCCGCTCGCGCCGCATGCCGGCGGCCACCATAAACATGCGCATCGGCGTGAGAGCGGCTTTGAACTGCATCCGGAATGCATCGCGCAGTGGGATCTCTGTCCAGTCGTCCATCTCGACCTGGATGCCCCGGTACAGCTTCGCGAACTTCGTCTCGCCAAAGACAAGCTCTCCCGGGGCATTCTCGATCGCGTCTTCGACCAGAGCTTTGTACTGGCGATTGGTGCCGCCCGTCAGACCATGGAGCACGCCATAGACATGGCAAGTGACGCCGCGATATCGGATCGTCGCCGCATCGAGGCGTTGCGGGATCTCCGCGGTGCCGGCGAGCAGCTCCGCGACCGGCACGTATTGTGGGGAGGCCGCATGCATCGCGTCACCGGCCACCGGCGCCCCCGTTGACCGCGTCCTTGAATCGCTGGCCCGCCTTGAACTTCACGGTCTTGGCTGCCTCGACCCGGATCTCCTCGCCGGTGCGCGGATTGCGCGCCATGCGTTCGCCACGCTCGCCTTTGCTGAAGGTACCGAAGCCGATCAGGCTCAGGGTTTCGCCGCGGCCTACCGCCTCGACGATGGCATCGAGCGTTGCATTGAGGACGTGCTCGGCCTTGGTCTTCGTGAGGCCGTCGACACTGCGCGCAACGGCGTCGACCAGTTCGGATTTCGTCATGAGGGTAGATCTCCTTTCGAGTTGAATGTGCCAGGGTATTCAAGCACGCCCCGACTACATCGCCTGCCTTGAAAGACCCACCAATTTCATGAACTTTCGGCGCTGGAGCCCGCCTCTCCCCTATCGGCCGCGCAGGCAGCTCCGCAAAGTCCTTCAAACCACCGAGGTAAGCGCGCCCCTGGCATGCGAGACTAAGATGCGCGACGTCGGCCTGCTTAAGCGCTACACCCAACGCCTTTCCCAACACATCGCCCTTCTCCGACGGCATGGCGGACGAAATGCGGAAAATCGTTCCCGCCTCAGTATCGTGATCCTCGAGCTGCCACCCGGCCCCGCTCAACCGCCGCCTGGCTGACAGTGCGAAGTGCATCGATACCAGGTCACTCAGATAGGCGCCAACCGCAACGCCGTCACCCCAGATCTCACCGAAGTCGAAGAAAGGGTTGTCCACGATGTACCCTTCGATACCGACCTCGGAAACCTCCAACTCATCGAAGGTATAAAGCAGAATGCCACCCCAACTAGTGCGCAGGCCTCGCCGGCGAGCCGACGGCCACGCCGGGGAGGAAATGGGAAGCCAGGGCCATTCGGCGGTTGAGTTTGCCGCGACGCCATTGGCTAGGATGCGGCGAAGCGCATCGTCAGAGTAGAGTTTGTCTACATACATGGGTCATCTAAGCCTCTGGCAGACTGAGAAACACGCTACAAATATGTCGTGTTACTGCGGAAATAGGGTGAGCATGCTCACACTTTTTGCCACCACCCACAATATCGGCCATTACGTGTCCCGCTTCGACAATACGCGATACAGCTTGGCGCGCGAAATGCCCAATGCCTTCGCCGCAGCGGCTTTGTTACCGTCGGCTTGCGCAATTGCCGCCTCGATCTCTGCGACCGTGGGTTCGGGCCTGTCCTGGGCGCGCTGCGTTGCATACGTCGACAAGTACGCGTTGGCCTTTGTCGCGCGGCTATGGCCTGCGGCCTCCACCACCTTTCGCATGGCCTCGTGGTGCGCAGCCGCGTCCTCAACCTTGCCCCGCCCTTGACGGCAGCGGGCTGCCCGCTGTGACGCTGGTACATCTGCTGCAGATATTGGTGGCGAAGCCCGTGTGCCGTCACGCCAGCGCCATTCTTGGTGACACCATGCTTCTCCAACACCGTATAGAAACGCCGGCGCCATTGCTTCTGCGTATAGGTCGCCGGGATGAGCGACTCCCTCCCAGGATTGGTCGCTTGCGCCAAGCGCGCGGCCTGCCCTAGCAGGTCGTACTGCCAGTCGAATTCGATAGGCACGCGTCTCGGCCGGCCGCCCTTGGTGCCATCGTGGACATGCAGCATGCCCGATGGAAGGATGTCCAGAGCAGGACGCAGCCGCCAGCTTTCCTTCGCACGCAATCCAAATCCGGCCTCAAGTTTCAGCTGCAGCGCGACGTGCCGATCCGTCACCTCAATCTCGGCAATCTTCGCCAGAGCATCGATCCCCTTGCCTTCCCAGGACCGATCTTCTTTGGCGACGTAGCCGCGAACGTAACCCTCCGGGCGCGCCGTGTAGTCGTCGATCCGCCCCACCATGTTGGCCTTGCCCATCCACGACATGAAGGCGCGCAGATGCGTCAGCCGCAACTCTACAGTGCCGACATTCAGCTTGCGATCTTCTACCCAGTAGCGGACAAGCCAGCGAACGTGCTTCTGCCGGATTGCATACGGCGACGTCACCGCCATGCCACCGATGCGCCGTAACTCCACCATCATCGCAAGAAGCGCCTGCGCCCTCTGGCGTTGAGACATTTGCGAGAGCGACCGGCCGCTGACTCGCGTGCCGCTATGCGGTAGGTGGAGGTGCTCGCTCGCCAACACCGCAAACTCGGCCTTGAAACGCTCGGGGAGGTTGTACTGGTCCAGGATCGGTCGAAGGTTAATTGTCTTCAGCATGAAGGATTCCGATTCGCGCTAAGCGCATACCGCCGGCCGCGCAAATCTGCGCAACCCAATTCTCGGCGGCGCCAACCCCGAATTGGCCCTGCCCGCTTGGTGCACCGGGTACCACCCCCAGCTTGCCGGCCCACCCTGCCGGTCCTACAACCACTCTTCCGGTCCTTTAGCGATGCCAAACCGATCGGCCCTGAGCATGGAAGCAATGCGTCGTGACCGTCCGCTTCGCGAACACGCAAGGCTCTCGCCTCACGCGCCGCTTACGCGGCCACCCTATCCGGTGCATCTCTGGATGCGAGCCTGCCTTCGCGTGGATTGCGTCCACACGCCTGCGGCCTTTGCCGTGATGGGTGATTACCTGTTGCGCCGTTCTGGTACCGGTGGCGCCCCCGGATCGATATTTGCTCAGAAGCCTGCGTTCGCCGTCATTCGGCACGCAAAGCAGCTCCCCACCCCAAAGTCAGATCATCCCCGCCGCAGTGTGTCGGGCTTCGTGATCCGCACCCAGCCACGCGGCTGTAAGGGTGTCGGGCATACGCGGAATTTCCACAGAGCACCTGTCCGGTGTCCGGCTTCGGAATTGTCCGCACTACGGTCTATTTTCACAAACAGACCGCCAATCGGCTTGGTATCGCGGGGTCCGGTGTCCTCACTATCCGACACGGTCCACTTGATTTGATTGAAAAAAAAGCCGGTGCAATTTCCGGCATGAACAGTGAGCCCTGCAGTACCCCTCCGTGAGGAAGGATCGAAGGCAGTTTTGTGCCGCCCGATGGCGGCGGAGTCGATGCGTCGGGGACGCGGTAGGTGCGCCAAGCATAAACCACGGAACGAATCGCTGGCAACGTATCACACGCAAAATCGATCAGCTTTCGGCGCTTGACTTCGATTTTTCAACGGTAGAGTGGGTGATAGCGATGTGCCACGGAGTCGGTCCACGTCGGAGCAGGTGGGACTTGGTCAAATCAAGTGCCACCATGTGCCATCAAAGTCCTCGGACATGGTGGCACTAGATAGGACATGGTGCCACCAAGTGCCACTTGGTGGCACTTGCTCGGACCAGGACGCAGACTCTCTCCCGATGGAGCATCGACCGAAACAAACTCAATCCATCTGAAAGGTCGCTGACATGAAACAACAGAACGAACTTATCAAGCACCCGACCATCGCCATCGACGTTGGCTACGGCAATACGAAAGCCGCTTGGGCAATGGGCGCCGAGATCGCGACGAATATGTTCCCGTCGCTCGCACCGCTCGCAGCGAACAGTTCCCTGAACTCCTTCGGTGGGGGGTATTCAAAGGCCGCAATGTCCTCAGCGTCGAAGTTGATGGTGCGCGGTACGAGGTGGGTCCCGGCGTATCGATCAGTGGCGCGCATCACACCGGCCGCGCACTTTCGGAAGACTTCGCGACGACTCCGGGCTACGCCGCTCTCCTCGCCGGCGCGCTGCACTACGCTGGCGCGCGCGACGTGGAGCGCCTTGTGCTGGGCCTTCCCGTTCACAACACGCAGAAATACGCTGCGCACCTGAAGGACCGCTTCGCGGGAATCCATGACTTCGGTTGGGGGAAATCCATATCGGCAGCGTGCTTCCCTTGCCCCAGCCGCTGGGCACGCTGATCAACTACATCCAGCAACGCGGCAAGAACTACGATCCGGAAAACGCGTACCTGGTGATCGACGTCGGCTACTTCACGACCGACTGGGTTGTGGCGCGCGGCTACACGGTCGACGACACGCGCAGCGGTGGCGTTCCAGGCGGCGCAGCGCGCATCTATCAGCAGGTCGCAAGCCTGATCTCCGCGGACCGCAACCAACCGGATGCCGGCATCGAGCGCATCGACCAGGCCATTCGGGAATCCAAGCCGCTCGTGTATTTTGGGGAGGATCTGGATATGGGACCGTATCTGTCTGAAGCGATGGCGCTCACAAATCAGCCCGTAAAGGAAATCCAGACGCGCGTCGGCCGAACCGACGACTTGCGTGCCATCATCCTGACCGGCGGCGGCGCGCAGCTCTATGCACCTGCCATTCGCGCTGCGTTTCCGCTGAACCCCATCCACATGATGGACTCCCCCTGTTTCGCGAACGTGCGCGGCTTCTACACGATCGGTGCCGCCACTCGGCAGGCAAGCCGAGCCGCGTAAGGTAAGGCCATGGATAAGGTTCAAATGACCGTGACGCTGGTCGAGCCAGATTTGCTCGCTTACCTGCGTCAGTTCTCAGATCCACGAGAGCGGTCCTTCATGCTGCGCATGTTGGCATTGCGGGGACTCCAGTCAGGACGGGCCGGCGGGCAAGAGGCCGTGGTCTGGCCACCAGTGTCAGGTTCACCGGCAGGAGGCTTAGATTCCACGCCAGCGCGGACGCCTGCTCCCATAACTCAGGAGCCGATAATGCGAGGTGCCGAGCCTCGACCACACAACGAGGCACCGCTATCAGTGCCGACGGTAGCTGCGCCTCCTGCAGCGACAGGACCAATGCAAGACGCGATGGAGGGGAATGATAGCGACCTCATCGACCCCTTGGCCGGCATCGACATTGGAGCGCTCAATGACGCTATGGCCCGGTACTAGCCCAGGGCTTGACCACCAACAGTTATGTGGCAAGCTACAGAAAACCTGACGGAGAGATCCACATGAAATTTTTCGACTTCCTCTCGACCAACCATGACATTAATCGATTCGTCTTCGCCACCGTGATCTGCTACTGCGTGGTGGAAGCTGTCGTGGCAGTCTACCGAGGTGCCAAGGCACGCAAGAAAGCGTAGGCCAAGTCCGCACGCCACAAACAAAAAAAAGCCCAGCGATATGATCGCTGGGCTTTTTGTTTAAGGTTTGGGCTCACATCAGTGAAGCGTGCCAGGGGCAAGGCAGAAATCCACCGCCGATTCATACGAAAGATTGCTTTCGACCAGGGTGAAGCTGTTGCTTGCGTCCTTCCTGTAGACGTGGAAGAACTGTGCCTCTGACTTCCACGCTTGGACATCCTGGGTTGCAGTGCTCCGCATGGCTTGGATGTGCAGCTTGTTCACGATCATCGTAAATCCTTTCTGTGGCATTGCATTCTCCGTTGAGACTGCCACAAGGGAATCCGCCCCTGTGGGCGAACCCACAGGGCAGAAATTAAGGCTTGCCGCGTATGCGGCGGAAGAAAACTAGGCGGCGACCGCCTGCTGCGAGATCTCGCGCAACTGATAGACCGTGCGCCATTCGTCGCAAAAATCGCTGCCCCGAACCTTCGGTCGATGCAGCACAACGTTGAAGCCTTCACGCCGAAGGCGCTTTTGCAGCGTGAGCGCGTCGGCCATGCCTGGCGATTTCCCAGTCTTCGCATCGACCTTGTCAAAGTCAGCGAAGATGTGCACCGTGTGAATCCCAAGGTCGTTCGGTACCACGAACTTGCTCATCAGCACTCGGTTGAGGCACGACCAGGTCGGCACACGAAACAGCATGTAGGCGGCATAGGCATTCTCGATGCCTTCGGCCACGCCGATCTCGCCATGGCGCGGCGACATCAAGCGGACAGCACCACCATCGAGCGGCAGCGCTCCCGTGTAGTTGCGCTTGCTAGGCAGGATCTCGCCGTCCTCCGACACAACCATCGCTTTCTCCGGCTTGTCCGGATGCAACGACGTACGATGCACAGTGGCGAGCCTGCCGTCGGCCAGGCGGTATTCGGCCACAATGGTCGGAAACTTCCCGACCACCTTTCGCTCGTGCCAATAGTCCTGCGCGGCGATACGTAGCGACTGAGGGATAGGGGCACGTAGGCCCGGCACCCTTGCAGCGAGGTAGCGCATGACTGCATCGCCGGGTTGAACCGGCTTTGAATTGCTGATTTGCTTCATGACGCGACGCATCAGCTCACTTGGCGGCACAACTTCGCGTGCCGGCACCCGCGCCGCGACTGGTGGAAGCGGCTCGCTGCACTGTCCATTGAGCCGACGCTTCAGCTCCGAGTAAGACATGTTGGTGTATCGACGGATCAACTCCAGGCCGTCACCACCAGCAGGACTACCGTCATTGCACTTGCGACATACCCAGTCGCCGCGGCCGCGGTTTCTGGTGTAGGAAAACCGGTCCTTGCCTCCGCATATCGGGCAGGGACCAGGCCGACCACGCCAGAAGGCATCCGTGAGGATGCCGGCTGGCAGATACTGAGCAATGAGGGCGTCCCACTGCTCTGCCTTCCAGCTCTTCACAATCACACTGATATCTTGCATGGGATGACTCCTGGTGGAGTGGTGGGTCGATGCCTGTAACAGGCGAAGAAACGCTTGCTCAAAAGACATCCCGGCTTAGCCAGAAGGTCTTTTCAGCATGGCGTCATGCGTGATTGGAAGTTGGTGGATGGCGGCGAGCGCCGCGCAGACAGGAGAGATGCCGCTACTTCTGCCGGATTCCGGCAGAAGTAGGGAAAAGATGTACAACGCAGTGTGACCTAGAAGTCAATGGGACGCTAGGCCGCCCTTCGATCGATGCGCCTTAGCGTCGGAAGGGAATTCCGTCGAGCGCCAGAGGGCGCACGAACGGGATGTCGTCGTCGAACCCGTCGAATCCATCACGCTGCGCTCCGCCACCGCCATAGCCGCCTTGTTGCGCATTGCGTGTGCTGGCACCGCCGCTCGTCGAACGCTGCTGACGTTGACCATGCGACTGGTCTTCGCTAGCGCGGCGTCCAGCGCCATCGCTCGCGTCATCATCAGCAGATTGGCCGTTTTGGCGACCGCCCAGCATCTGCATCTGGTCGGCAACGATCTCGGTGCTGTACTTATCCTGGCCGGACTGGTCCTGCCATTTGCGAGTACGGATACGCCCTCGATGTAGACGGACGAGCCCTTCCTCAGATACTGGCCGGCGATCTCCGCCAGCTTGCCGAAGAATGCAATCCGATGCCATTCGGTCGCTTCCTTGAACTCATTGGACTGTTTGTCCTTGTACCGATCGGTTGTAGCGATGCGGATATTGGTGACCGCGTCACCGCTCGGCAGATAACGGGTTTCGGGATCGGCACCGAGGTTGCCCACGAGGATTACTTTGTTAACGGATGCCATATGCTTCCTTGTCAATGAATGCGATTGATCGACCAGACCCAGCGGTCCCAGAGCTTTTGCTCGCCCGTTGTTCGGTCACGAAGGGGCTGTCCCGTCGTTTGGTCGAATGCAGGAACTTTCTCTTTATAGAGGCGTTTGACGCCGACGCGCTCGCCCACCTTGCAACGGGCATCAGCCAGGACATCCTTCAGGCCCTCGCCTTGCAGCGTCTTCACGCCAGCGCCCGTATCGAGTTTCAGTGCAAACGATGTGTAGGTGCGTTTGCCGCCAGGCTTTCGATTGGGGAACTCCATTTCTCCCCATTCGAGCAGCGTGCCGACGGTGTACGTCGACGACGAAGCGTCAGATGCAGAAGTCTGGCGACGATGCACCGCACGATCATCTAGCTGACCAGCCTTTTGAACGCCAGTGGAATGCTGCCGAGCAACCTCCGCTTTGGAATCCTCCTGCTGCGACACTGACGCGCTCAGCTTTGCGTCACGCACGACTCTCTCCGCAACGGACTGCAGGGTGTCGCCATCTGCGTCGTGCACGCCGACCTTGCTCCATCGCGGCATCACTTCGGGCAACAACTTGTCACCGAACGACGTGTGTTGGATCGTCCGGTCGAATACGGCCCTGAAATGCACCACGCGATCGCCCTCGTCCCGAAAGAGATGGGGCACGCCGCCAATGTGAATCTGAAATTCATTGTCTGCGCCGGTCCCCACATGAACTTTCGCGCTGGGTGGTGTAGGGTTCTTGTGGCCAAGCAAAGAAATGGCCGCTTGCTTGAGAAGATTGAAGAGTGACATGGGGAAATCAGAGAAGAGACCCGCAGCACTGTCGGCGCACCTCATCGAGGTCGGCTTTCAGGCGAGCATGGTTAAGGATGACGTCCTGTAGCACCTCGGGACTCACGCCGCACACTGCACAGACGTAGGTATAGGGCAGTGCACCGTCCCAGTAACCGAAGATCCAGCCGAGGGTCATGGAGTAGTCCTCCAGGTCCAGTGAAGACTTGTTGCGGATCCGGTCACGTAAGAGATCAGCACAATCGACTAGTGACTCTGGCATGTTGTCGCCGCGACGGCTGTCACAAGCCAAGCTGATAAGCGCGTCGATCATCTGCTCCCGAACCGATTCGCTCCAAAGCGAGGGGTCGGGCAGCGGATCGACTTTCGGAGGAGGCACAACGATAGCGGCCGCTTCACCGAAGAAGTCCAGCTGCCACCCTACTGCCGTTGTTTCCATGATGGTCTCCGGACGAGTATCCGAAGACCCACCTGTCGGCGGGTATCGAATACCCGCGACAGGTGGAATGAGGCCGCCCAGAATTGGGCGGCTAGAAGTTAGGAACGGTCATGCGTTCCGGTGCGACGGATAGGCGTAACCACTGCCGAGCGTTCGTACTGCGTCTCGGGCGGTTGCGCCGGTTGAACCGGGGTAGCCTTACGTTCTGCCGGAGTGTCCGGCGTCGATACCTTCGGCGCTGCCGGTACGACCTTGCTCCACTGGACCGCCTTCTCCTTCAGGTAAAAGAACAGAACAGCAGAGACAAACATTGCAACGATGAACGACTGCGAAGCTGCAAACAGGGCCAAGGACCATGCGAGAAGCTTGAGCGGGCGCTTGATGAGGTTGTTGGCAAAGGATTCCATGGTTTCTCTCGAGAAACGTTAAAAGGGATTTCCTGGCGGATGCCAGGCGATTCTTCGATGCTCGGACGAGCAAGGAATCCATGGAAGCGCGCATCACAACGCGCTTAAGGCATGCAATGCATGTCTTAAAGGCGCTATCTATGTGCGGCGGAAAATCAGGGGAATTTGGCGGTACGTGGCGCGATGTTTCCGGCGCAACATGGAGGCTGGGTAGCCACCGCGATATCGATGCGTCTGTGACGCTGAAGGTGAGATAACTCTACACCCGAATAAGAGGCCTGGCAAGGCTCGCCTGTATAGCAGCTTTGACCGCGAATCAGATGTCCGGGAACGGAGCTTTCGCCCTTTTTGAAAGGAACATGTTCCTTTTCTTCGCCCTTTTAGCGGGTCGTTATCACGCAACCTGTATAGACAGGCAGTCCCCACTGAAGTGGCACTAACCTTAAAATGCCTCAGCCCAAGTCGTTAAAAGAAGCACTGAAGCACCGCTGATTCGAGCTTGGACGTTGAAAGCGATATGGTTTTGCCTCGCTTTCGGTCCTCACGAGTACTCGATAACGTCATAAGCTTCAGCCTGCTCGCTGCATCTGTTTCTCGTCTCACTTGACATTGTTTTTCGAGTGGTAGGTTGAAGGAGGTGCGGCGCATACGGGTCCGCATCACTCTCCTTTCATGACGGGGCAACAATGGATAACAAAGGAAACGAAGACAAAGACGAGAAGCCGCGATTCGATATCGTTAATCCGAGCGCATCGAACTCGTTACGCGAATTGGCCGTTCACCAGCTGGGCCAGTACGTCGACAATGCGGCAATAGGCCGGATCGTTCAGGCGGCGCAAGAGATCGAACTCTCTCGCCGACGCATCCTGAGCGAGCACACCGCCATCGGCTCGCGCATGTTCCAAATCTATCACGCGATCTTGACCTCAGTCCAGAAGCGCTTCGGGGCTGGAGAGCGCGCGCAGAGCGAGGCAGATGCCTTGCTGTATTCCTTCGCCGCCAAGGCGCTGCGCATCTCTCGAGGTTCGGCTATCAAGTATCTCCAGGCGTTTCACCACTTCTCCGACAACGCAGACGCCATCACCTTTCTGAACCTCGGCGAACTGACCATCCTGAAGCGCGCTGACATTACGGAAGAGGAGATCCAGCGATTCATTGATGCACGTAAGGCCGATGAAACGTACTCGCGCAAGGACATCATCCCGTACATCGAATGGTCGCGCAAAACACACCAGGAGCTGAACAGCGTCATGGCTACGCTCCAGGCGGCCGAAGACCAGTTGAACGAGAGCCTCGAGCGCCAGCGTGACCTCGAAGCACAGATGCGTGCCATGCGAGAACAGGCAAACGTTTCCGACGCGCAGAAGCTCGCGCAGAAGGAGCAACTGGACCGCTCCACGGCAGCGTTGAATTCACAGGCGAATACCGTCGAGTCGCTGCAGGTTCTCGTGCAGCGACTGACCACCGAGAAAACCGCACTGCAGAAGACACTCGCTGAATCGAAGATCCGAGAGGTTGTCAGGGAGGTCCGGGTCGAAGTGGTGCCGCCGGAGTACAAGGACGTTGCAGAGGCGGTAATCGAGGCCAACCGGCAACTTGATGAGGCCAAGGCGCAATTGCGCGAGGCCCAGCAACACCTTGGTGACATCAACGTCCAGATTCAAGCTCACGAGTCCCAGGCGGCAGATTCCCGCAGCACAGCACTTCGCATCGATGGCCTGTGCGCCGACTTAGACGACGCACTGAGTAAGCTCCGCGCGACGATCAACTCCATCAAGAAGAAGGAACACGGCGCGGCATTGCTGTCGCTGCGCCGTCGGGTTGAGTCCTTCCATAACGAACTGATTGGCCTCACTGGAGCCTGACATGCAAACGAACCCTCGCGTTCGATCTTCGAGCAGTTCATTTTGCCAAGCTGGGTCCAGGATCGCGCCCTCTCGGCTAATCTTCGCATCAGCAACTACGTTGTAAACGCCGTGGCCGTGCGCCCGGAGTTGGAACGCGTCTTCCGCGTTACCCATAGCGATCTGTTCTCGTTGCGTAGCGATCAGACACACTCCAATAAGGTCTTCTGCACCCCGTTCCTTGCTTTCGCACCTGCGCTCTCCTCCGTCGCGGACTGGCGGTCCTTCATCGAGGGAGGGATCCCGACGATTACCATGGAACGGTTGCAGGCGTCCTTGCCGGCGGATCTCTCAATCGTCGAGCGGCTCGCCCTCGAACACACCAATCGGTCCTACATCACAGCGCTCTATGACATGTTGAACATGTCGGTGCTGGCCGCCCCGCTGGTCGGCATCTCCAACGAACTCGCCGCCTATCTCCGCTCGGTACCACAGCACGAAATGGATGTCGCCATATCCGAGCGCCTGGTTCCGCTGTTCCACTGGCGTTTCGCTGACGAGATGTTCTGGTTGGAGACCCACGCGGGAAGGCTGACGCGCGAACTCATTGCGCACTTCCTGATGGAGTCGTCGCCGATGCGCACGGACAAGCTGCCGCATTCGGAGCCGTGGGGAAAATTCCGTCTCGAGAATTTCGTGCGCGATGCCCTCTTCGAAGCATTCCTCTACTTCGGGTGCCGTGCCAAGAGCGTGTCTTCGCTCTTCAATACCAGTCTCGAGGTCGCCCGCGACGCGTACCGCAGGATCCATGGCCGATCGTCGCCGTCTGGCCAGCCACCTTCGTCCTTGACTTGGTTCATCGAGACCCCGCCCCGCCGCGTGCAATCGACCTTCCAGATGTGGCTGTTTCGCTCGGCCATCGCGCGTGACGTGTCGACGCCCGAGAGCTTCGTCGCCGCCATCGACATCAACAGAACGTTCTTTGCCGACGATTGCAAGGTGCCGCCTGAGCGTTCCATGCACCTAGCTCGATCAATGGCCATGAGCGAGGAGCTCGCGGTCTGGCCGTGCCGTAAATGCGGCACGCCTTATCTGGCATCCAACTCATCGGACAAGATCGAACTTCTCCACTCGTTCACATGCCCTTGCTGCAACGGAACCCTCACGGCCACCCGCGGTGGCAACCGTCGCCGCAAGTAGCGAAACACGGCGCTCGTCCGGGTGCCACACTGGAGTTGAACCTTGAACGGCTATTTTGCTGTGCTTGCTGTCACTATCATCCCAACCTACCTGGCTTTCCGGTGGTCCCAGAGGGATGACCGATCGAAGTTCGGTTGGACCATTACATGCTTCGTCTTCTCGTACTTCGGACTTATCGCCTACGTCCTCACCCGTCCGGGCCCGCCCAGCGTCGAACAGTACGCCAAGGCCAATCCCGGGAATGCGGCCGGCGGTATGTCTTGCAATCGCTGTGGGTCGCGCAGTATCCGCGTGTGGCGCGAGCAAGCTTTCATTAAGGTCCGGCAGTACCACATTTGCAACCACTGCGGGACGACGCTGTACCGCTCACGATAACCCACTTATTGGGGGTTCAGACTAGCAACGGAGCTGTCGATACCAGGACGGTCCGCAATCTTGTATTCTTGCGGTCCTTGCCACTTTTGACATTGACAAATGCGCCTGCTGCTCGCGATCCTGCTACCGTGGTTCCAGTTCTTTACGATTGGACGTCCGTTTGCGGGGATTATCTGCCTGATCCTGCAACTCACGATCATCGGCTGGATTCCGGCTGCGATCTGGTCGACCTACGCGCTGAGCCAGTACAAAACCGACAAGAAGATTCAGGCTGCCCTTAACAATCGCGGCCGTTGATTTTTTAGCGGGCTTGACTTGCGGATTAAGCCCGTAGGATTGAATTAAGCGGTTCAGTTTGAATCGCGGTCGATCCTGAAAACAGAGGAAGAAGAAAATGCAAAAGACCAAGTTCGCACTCTCCATCGTTTCTGCTGCTGCACTGCTGGCACTTGCTGCCTGTGGTGGCGGTGGTGGCGACGGTACTAGCAACGGCGGTAGCAACGGCGGCGGAAGCACGCCGCCCACGACCACCCCTACTGCAAACGATCCGTACACCGGCAAGCCGGCCACGGGCGCGATGACCAACCAGATTACCGGGTCCGTGGTGAAGGGTCCCACGGCCGGTGCCACGGTGACGGCCTATGTCCTTAACGCGGACGCCTCGAACGGTAATGCCATCGGCTCGGCCGTCACTGACGCATCCGGCGCGTTTAGAATGAGCCTGACGCAGGCGCCTTCTGGCATGATCCGCCTGATCGCAACGGGTGGTACGTTCTCCTCGGAGGTTGACAACTCCACCCAAAAACTCGACACGCTGGAATTGGTTGCGCCGTATGTGACGACCGATCTGACGAATTTCGTCATCACGCCGGTATCGGACACAGCATCGAAGCGCATCACCTACTTGGTTTCAAAGGGGGGCAAAGCGTTGGCCGAGGCGTACACAACCGCGTCTTCCGCGGTCTTGCAGCTCTTCTCGGGCAATAACGTGATTGCCTCGACGGATCGCACTCGCGGCGGCATCAATTATCTTTCGATCGTGCCTGGCTCAGCGCAGGATACGCTGCACACCTATCAGGACGTGCTGACGGCCATCGAATACTACGGCGTCCGGCACGATCTGCCGTCCCGCGTGACGCTGCGCCTGCTGAGCGCAAGCAGCATCACGGGCGTACCCTCGCAGCTCGACGCCAATGGCCAGCCGATCACGGTCGGCGCATGGGTAGGCAGTACGTTTAACGAAACGCAGCCTGTCACATTGGCCGACATTTCGCTGGCGCAACCGGCAAACGACGTGCTCGCCCTGGTCATGGCGATGAACGCGGTAACCGCATGCGATAGCGGCGATCACACTACGTTCTATCAGCGGTATCCGCTTGCTCAAGGTCAGTCCGACTATCTGGATGCCACAGCGTGCAACGGCTACAAGTCCGTCGTGGACACCGTGCAGGCCAAGATCCCGGCTAATAACCGGAACAAGTACGTGGGCTGACCTCTTGCTGTCGCTGCGTAGTAGAAAAAAAGCCGGCTTTCGCCGGCTTTTTTAACTCCCTCCCGAAGTATTGTAGGTACCCCAACAAAGCCCAAAGTGCCATCAGGGCATACCTTCCCGCCAGCAGCATTCTCTCGCCCGTCACCACCAGGCCACGTGTAGCAAAAGCCAATGTCAGTGAAACCCCCGCCTGGCCGTTGTGAAGAGAACGTTCCGACAATCTGCCCTTGGCTAACTCCGCCCACCACCTTCCATTGACCAGCCTGACACGACAGCACTTGGCCGTCCGGCTGCGTCGTAATGGCTGTCCCCGCACATCCCCATCCTGCGTAAGCTGTCGAGGCCAGATAGATGATGTTCTGAGCCGTGATAGCCCCTCCCACGGTTTGGTTGCCCAAAGTGCTTTGATTGCCGTACACAAGGGCATTGCTGGTATTGATCTGTGCCGCGCCGAGCGTACCCGCCACTGATGCGTTTCCGTAGGACTGAAGGCCGTTGCCTGCCACCATGTTACCCGTAACGTTACCGCTTGCTGCCACGTTCCCAGCTGCCGATACGGAACCATTCGACTGGAAATTTCCAACCCGATTCATGGCCTGGTTGTTAGCGTCCATCGGACCTGTCAAGTTCAGGGAGCCGTCGCGCTTGTAGAACTGGTTCATGGACTGCGCGAGCAACGAGCTCGATCCCACGCGCATCGCTAGGACGCCCACCGGCTGCCCCACCACGGGATTGGGTGCCTGCCATGTTGCGGCCATCCCTGTGATGGTCGCCGGCGTTTCTGCAAAAGTCACGCCGGCGTCCTGCCCCGCCTTGACCACCGCAGCGCCCATCAAATCCGTACGAATCCGCCCGAAAGCGTCGCGATAACCCGCCGTCGAATAAACAAGCCCAGGGATCGAGCAGCCCGAGATATCGCCCGCACAGTTCGTCGGCGTGAGATCGATCTTGAACGACAGCCCGAGCGGGCTGATGTCCGAATACCCGATCGGCAGCAACCCGAAGTTGATGAAATCCTGCACCGTTGGGTGCAACGGATCGGCCACGCCAATCGTCTTGCCACCCACGGTCAGGTTGGTCGATCCCGTCGGACTCTTCGCAAGCGCAGTGAAAGCCTCGAACGTGTACGTGTTCGCCGCCTGTGCGATGTTGGACATGTAGTTGCCCGTGCCAATCGCGAGGTTCTCCTCTTGATCCGCGTAGGCCCAGGCTACCGACCCGACCAAGGCGATGCTGCCCACCAGCAGGCCCATCGAATAATTGCTCAACAACATAATCCGCTCTCCTATGCCAAAGCCCGGCCATTTGGCCGGGCATGTCTATTCGACTAGCGTTGTCGTCAGGACATGAACAGGTTGAGGGTGTTGCTGTCGCCGGAGCACTTCACCTTGCTCGGGTCCACCGATCCGCCGACATCCTTGATCGTGGTGCCGTTCACAACGATCCGGCCGGCGCTGCTCTGGAAGGCCGCAACAATCGCCGGGCACGCGGCATCCGGCTGATTCGGTACCGTGTACTGCACACTGTCGTTGTTGCTCAGCAGACGTGCCGGCGCCACCGTCAGCGTGCCGCCGCCGGGTTGCACCGAGATCGTGCCGCCCGTGTCCGTCATCGTGGTCAGATCGCGGAAGACACCGTTGTCGATCAGCGACGTGACGGAGACCTTGCTGTATTGGCCACGGTAGTTCGTCTTCACCTTGCCCATAACGTTGTTCAGTTCGGTGGTCAACTGCTGGACCTGCGTGTCCACCGAGTTGTGCGAGAACAGCACCAGGATGGCAACGAGGGTCAGGGCGGCGAGCAGCAGGTAGAAGCCGTATTCGTCGAGAATGCCCCCGTGTTGCCCGCGCAGCCGCGGATTACTGCGAATGCGCTTCCACTGTTCGGCACGGCTCAGTTGGTTAAGGGGAACGGTGGCATCGATGGCCGTCTCATCGGCGGCCGCGCGGTTGTCTTGCAGGTTGCGGTTGTCCATGTTTTCGTTGTTCCTTGTCAGTTGGATGGGAGGGCGGATGGGTTGATGCTTTTCTGATGTGTACGAATGCTGTTGGTCTGCATGCTGGATTTCAGCTCGCGCGCCATGAACGCCGGCATGAAGGCCAGACTGGTAATGAGGATGATGAGCAGGATCGATGCCTTGCGATTGAACGACGACGCGCGTTGCTCCAGCTCGCGCGGCGCCGTCTGCAGCAGGGTGTGGGAGACAGTGCCCAGCATCCTCGACAGATCGTCTTCGTATTCAGCGATGTCCTGAATACGGAACGAGGTATCGCGGTCGAACAGTCCTGTGTCGAAAATCTTCCCGCCGGCATTCGGACTGTCTTCGAGCGCGATCTGGATGCGCTCGATGTGCTGGGCCAGGTACGGGTAGGCGTGCTCCCGCATGAGATCCAACGCGGGTGACAGATTCTTCGAATCGCCCCCAAAGCGCTGCGTCACCGCCGACAGCGCCGAGAGGAACTGCGCACCCTGGAAGCGCCGGAAGAAGTCGAACAGGATGACCTTGTTATCGAGCCACTGGCGGTACTTCCCGGTGTAGTTCTTCAGCGCCTTGACTACCCAGTAGCCCAGTGCAAGCTCTCCGGCCAGCACCAGCCAGCCCCAGTTGCGGAGAAACTGCGCCGCGTAGTGGAAGGTCTTGGCAATGGGCCCGTAGGCATCCACCGGCAGCAAACTGGCAAAGCTGCGATCCAGCATCGGCGCCACGATGAACGCCATGGCGCCGACATACACGTGAAGGATGATGAGCGTGAGCCCCAGGCTGGCCAGCATGATCACGATATTCGCCTTCGCGTCGTGCATGGCACGCAGGTTCTCTGCGAGCTTAAACAGCCCTTGCTTTAGGTCACCACCCTGCTCCGCTACGGCCAGAATCGCAAGATCCTCATCCGGGACAGTTCCGCGCAGGATTTCAGCCAGACGCGACTCCTGCGTTTCACCATCCAGACCTTCAGTACGCGCCAGCCACAACGCAGCCAGAATGCCAAGAGGCTCGCCGGCGCGCCGCGCGGCATCCTTGGCGAAGTGATTGGAGATCGGCTCGCCCGGCATCTTCTCGATGCGCATGGCCAGGTCGTAGTAGTAGTCGGCCCGCTTCGCACCGAACTCGAAGCGCGCACGCCAGAGCTTGTCGGGAAAGCGACCTACAGAGGCGTGGAGACGCGCAGCCCCCGTGCTGAGAGGTTTCCGGGGCGCAGCAGCGCCTTGATACGGGACATCATGCGGCACCTCCTTTGACGCGGTTCAGCATGCGTTTGAGGCGTTGCTCGTAGCCGTCCAGCGAGAGGATGCGCTCGGCCTCGCGCGGGTCAACCGTCCCGGCGTACACGTGGTACATGGCAACTTCGAATACCGACTTGCCCGTGCAGTCCGGGATATCAAAGCCCGTCTCCCGCTTTTCGCGCTGATGCGCCTGCAGCTCGATGGCGCGGGCATCGCGGATATACATGAGGTCGAGTTCGTCCGGCTCGAACATCTCCGCGGCCATGACCCGGCCACGGATGCCGTTCAGATCCGGCAGGTTGGCACGGCGACACTTGTCGCAGCCCTCCAGGCGGCGCAGCCGAATGCCGTCCACGTTGAACTGGAAGAGCCTTTCCATCTGCTGCAGTTTCGCCGCCCCCAGAATCTCCTTGGCCTCAACGCCGTGGTGGCCACACTCGCAAGTCTTCGGCAACAGGGCCTGGTAGACATAGAGATTCACGAAGCCGGGCGTGGCCAGCACACTGCGCGGAATGCGCAGCTCGCTGTCAGCCAGACGGTCTGTCGCGGCGACCGCCGAGGGTGCGTGGACCGTCGTCAGCGCCCGGAGGCCAGCGCCGGCCACATCGCGGAAGAGACCTGCCGATTCGAAGTCACGCACCTCGCCGATCATGACGAAGTGGGGTTCATCCGCTTCAACTGACGTTTCGCCACAATGAACGGATCGTCTTCCCGGTTGGCGCCATCCAGATGCCGCGACACCGAGAAATGGTGCGTGCCGCGCGCCATCAGCTCTACCGGGTCTTCGATCGACATCTTGTTCATCCAGCCCGGCAGACGCTGCATCACCGCATGGGCCGTCGTCGTCTTGCCGGACCCAACGGTACCGACCAACACAACGCCCCCGCCCATCTGCATGGTGCAGCGGTCGATGACATCGGCCTGCTGCTGGAAGAATCCCAGGTCCTTGACGAAATCGACATCGTTCGTCGCCGCCTTCTCCCGGTTGACCCGCATGACGGTCAGGTGGCCATCGGCGCTTTGCATCGATGCCCAGCGAAACACCAGCGGTACGCTCTCGACCTCCGCGCGCACGCTCGTCTGCTGAGGCAGGATGCGGCTGAAGAGACCTTGCGAGCCGCCCTTGCCCTTCTGCCAGACGTGGCCGAGCATATCCAGCAGATCGCCCGTGCGAATCTGGAATTCGGGTGGCGACACCAGGTGGCCATCAATGGCGAAGCGGATCTGCGAGAGTTCGCTGTTGTCTTTGGCTTCGAAATGGATATCCGACGCCTGCTCCCGGAGCGCGAACTGAGCCGCCGCAAGGAACGTCTGCCAGAGCGCATTGGCGTTGCGGGCCCCGGGACGGCCGTAGCCGCGCGCCGTACCCGTCCCTCCACGCCACGGGACAGCGCCGTCATGACCTGCGGCGCGGCCGTGTAGAAGAAAGGCGTGGCCGCTTCATAATGCAGACGAGACTGCCGAAGGATTTCCTCGGTCACGTCCGAGTGCTGCATCTCGGCCAGCAGAATGAGTGCGAACTTGCCGCGCGAACCAGCGACGCCCTCCTCAACCAACACTGGACACAGTTGGTGCCGCAGGGATTGAGCCATGCCCAGCTCGTCGTAGATCACTCGCACGAACGATGGCAGATCGTCGGTTGTACGGATCTCCGTGGTCGGCGATGCATGCGGGTCGGCAGCGGCGAGTACCGGCTCAACCGTCACCGAAGGCTGCACCACCGAGCCGGTACCCGACAGCACGGTAATGCCACCGCCCGAGGCCGGCATGAGGGTCTTGGACTTGCCAAAGATTTTCATGACCGGTCTCAACCTTTCACCGGCGCCGCCGCGGGCGCAGCCAGCGAGCCGACCTGCGCCGGGGCGCCCGTAGATGACGGACTCGGCTGCATTGGAGGCGTCACCGGCGGGAGCGGCTTAAAGCCGGGGGAGCACCCGAAACTGGTGGCATGCCGCCGGGGTGCGTTCCGCCAGGAAGCGGCCCGGCTTGTTTCGACGTCGCACGGACTTCACCACCCGACTGCTCGCCTGCCAGAATCACGGCATCCTCGTCGACCCGGGCCGCGTTCACAGTCAGCTTGCCACGCGATAGTTTCGTCCCCGCCTCGGAGATGGCGACCACCTTGTAACCGCGCACCGAGCCGCCTACCTTGGCCGCATACACCTGGTCGCCCCACTTCACGTAGCTGCGCAAGGTCAAAGGCAGCCCCGCAGCGCGACCATCCACGCCGTAGAGTGCGATCGTCTTCGGTGCCTCGTCCCGCGCGCGTTGCTCCGACGACGCTGGCGCGGCGGCCACCGATGTCGGCGCGGGATTGCCCTTTGCGAGATCCTGATCGAGCTTCTGCAGGGCGAGTTGCGCATCCTTCTCCAGCAGTTGTTGCGTGATGGTTTTCACGCCATCCGCATGCGCAGCGCCGGCGGCAAGAGAAACAAGAAGTGCGGTCGAGATTCGTTTCATTGGTGTGCTCCATCGCGCGCGTAGGCGTCGCCCTTGGCTTCGATCATGAATTTGGAGTCGTTGATGGACGGGTCGGCGTCCAGCTTGACGGTGAGGGTGAGTTCACTGACGGACACGTTCGGTGGGAAAGCGCCGACCATGCCGGCATTGCGCAGCGGGCCGTTGATCTCCCAGGTGGCAATTCGGTAGATCGCCGGTACCGACCCCAGTCCCTCTGGCGGGATCGCGCCGAACGGCACCATTTCGTTGAGCACTGCCTTCGTGGTCGCAGGCCGCATTAACTGCAGTGTCGAACCCAGGTCAGTGCGCAATGCCATGCTGGTAGGCAGTGATTCGAGTAGCTTGCCAAGCGGCGTCGGCGGGCCGAACGGCACCTTCGCAGTCACCGTCACGTCGTTGTCGTCTTTCCCGAACCGCGGATTGGCGAAGACATCCGGTATATCGGCCAGAAACGTGGTGTTCGTCGCACCACGCGTGCCGCCTCCGCTCTTGCTCGCATCCAGGCTGTAGACCGCCTCGCACTCCGCCATCGGGGAAACGACGGTCTTGCAAGTAATGGTGGCGAGCTTCCACCCACCCACGACAACCGGTACAGACTCCGCAAACCAACGAGCAAACTGCGGGATGGCGACTGCCGCCTTGGCCGATGGCGCAACTGAGCGTGCCATGATGTCCTCGGCATACCGCTCCGCGGGGCTCTTCTGCGGCGGTGGCGGATTCTTGCGAATCTGGTACGCCTGGTACTCGGCCATGCCGTACTTGCCGCCGACGGCAGCAAGAAGCCCAACAATCGCCAGCATCGCCAACCGCTTCTTGGTCGCCGCAGCACTCGGCTTGCGCAGCGCCGTATGAGAGTCAGCGGCGGCGGCAATCGCGTCGAGATGCAGCTCGACAAAGCTCAGCGGCGTTGTCACCGTCACCAGTTGGGCCAGCTCCGGCAGATTGCCGGCCAGTCGGAACGAGCCTCCGGCCTTCTGCGCGAAGTCCCTGACCACTTCCGAGAGCGTGGCCTCATCCGCAATGACGCGGTCGAAGCCCACGCGCGGGCGGCCCTTCAGGATGCCGCAGACAAAATACCCAACGTGCGCACCTGCGTTCTCCAGCCGATACGCGAACAACACGTTCGGCAGCAGGTCCGGGATGCGGGCAATGGCAACGGCGGCCGAGTAGATCTTGTCCTTGATCTTGGTCTGTGCATCTTCGGGCGCGAGGTACCCATGTGAAGCGCCGCGCCGTCATGCCAGATCCGCCCTGCCTTGACCTCCTTTGCCACCTTGGCGGCCAGGTCCGGCGCCGGCGCATTGCCCGTGAGCGTCCGCCAGTTCATCCCGAAAGCAAGCGTCTTGCCATGGATATTGACAATCATCGTGCCGCCCCTTCTGCAGCGCTCGCGGCAGCTTCCGCCACGCCGCATCGCTGGCGCAGAAACGTCCGGAACGCACGACGCTCGTCGGCAATGACGGACTGATGATTCTCGATGCGAGTGAGGGTGATCTCGCCAATCGGGAACAGGTCCAGTCGCCGGCGCATTTCATCCTGCCACGCTGCGCGGAACTCATTGCGGCATCCGAACTGCTGGTACAGAAATAGCATGCCGAGTGCGGCCGATGACATCAGCATGGGCAGCAGAAACTGCACGATTGCAACCGCAAGCCGCTCGGGGTCCGTCTGCGCCGCAATCAGAATGGTCTTGATCGCCACGACAGTACCCTCCGGTGCGAGCAACAATCCGCCGAGCGCAATCCAGAACAGGATCACCGGAATATTGCGAATGAGCCAGTGAAGTACGTTCACGCCAGCGCCTACGACATTGACGGCCTGTCGCAGATAGGTACTCACCGAGAACACGGCACGCTCGCGCATCGCGGCGTACTCGGCGTCGGAAATGGCGCCGCGGGCGGTACCGTCCACCAGCACTGTCCAGTAGTTGTCATCGGATACGATCATCCGACCGCGCAGTGAGAGGCTGTAGGCAGCCAGCAAGCCTTGGCCGAACAGCGTGACCACCGCCATCACGATCCCTACCCCGATCCTGTCCCCACGAGGTTGAATGGCGACGGCCAGCAGCCAAGGAAGCCAGGTCACTACAGCCACCGGCAGGCTCCATTGATACAGGTTCACCAGATCCGATACGAATTGACGAAGTGCGCGCATGATTTACCTCGCCTCGCCCTGGTCCTGCACCATCACGGTTGCCAGCAGCAAGGTGAACGTGCGGGTCTTCGATACCGTCTGCGATCCACCCAGGATCATCGGCAAGGACTCGCCGAGCGTGCGGCGCGTGTTCTGCGTGTCATCCTGATCCAGCGCCGTCATGAGAACGGTCTGCCCATTGCGCACGATGAGATCCTGCTTGGGGATGCCTTTGCCGACAAGATTGATGGTCTGCACCGACTGCTGGTTGTCGCCAGAACCGGACGTGAATTTTTCGAGCGGGCCATCCTGCTTGGACTGGTCCAGCGCGATCGTCAGGTTCACGTCATCGCGCGAGGTCGCGTCGGCGTAGACGGCCAGCTTGAAGCCAACCGTGGCGGTCGATGTCGTGATGCCGGGGACGCCGCCCGTGCCGCCCACGCTCGAGGCCGCCGGTGTGGTGCCGGACACGTACGAGAACGTACGACGGTTGTTGTACTGGAAACCGTGCCGATTGCGCATCGAGACAGGAATCGTCAGGTTCGACGTCACCGTGCCGTATTGCTTGAGCGCACTGACGATGGCCTGCGTCCCACTGAAGCCACCCGATGTCAGGTTCAACCCCAGGCTGCCGGCAGACGACGAGACCAGCGTGGCGGGCGACAGCGCCGTCGCCGTGAAGCCGGGCAGGTTGTTCAACGCCTTGGTCAGTACGACATTCCAGTCAACACCGGCCTCGCCGTTGTCGGACACGGTCAGGTCGATCATCTGGAACTTGAGCGTCACCATGCGCGAGTAGATCGCCACCTGACGACGCACGATCTCGTCGGCGGCATCCACCGCTTCCTTGGTATCGCGCAGCGTCAACAGGCCGGTCGCCGGGTTGAGTTCCGCGTTACCCACCAGCGTCATTGCCGGCTCGATGCTCTTCTTTACACCGGCCAGATCGTCCTGATCCTTGATCTCGGACTTGGCCACAGCGTCCACCTGATTGCTCTGGCCGCCGCTGGTGCTACCTGAGCTCGAGCCTTGAGCGGACTGCTTGAACTCGGTGGTGAACGAGTTGGTGCCGGCCTGCATCGGCAGTTGCCACGTCTTCGTTACGAGCCGGTAGAAGCGAATGACGCCCTTCTCGCTGTTGAATTCCCAGTTGATACCGAGGCGCGTGGCAACGGTATCGAGCATGGTGGCCAGCGGCATCTTCTCGCTGTTCTTGAACTCGACGTTCAGGGCGTTATCGAGCAGCGGCGTCGCTTGCGAAGCCGGGGACAGGCCGCCGCCAGCGGTCAGCGCGCCGGGCAGCGGGCCGTTCAGGGTCGGCGCCGGGCCCAGGCCCTGCGCGATGGGATTGACTGCACCCTGGCCTTGCGTCGAACGCAGCTGCTGTGCGGCCTGCTGGCCCAGGCTGCGCGGCAGCAAGAGGCTCGGCGGCAGGTAGACATCCGACTCGATCTTGACCGGAATATTGGTCGCCATCTGGATGCGCTGTGCGACCACGGCGAGCGATGTCGAGCGCTCAGGGAACATGACGAGCGTGTCGACATTGGCGCGCAACGCGACGGGGAGCGTCACGTTGCGGGCAACCGGGACGCGTTTGCCAGCGAGGTAGGGGCGCGCCACATCCTGTTCGGCTTCGACTGCGGCCCGGTCGCGGCGAATCCGGGCGTACAGGTCCTCGGTGGTCTGCATGGACTGCGCCGTCGTCGAGTCGGTCGCGTGGCGCACGTCCTTGAGCAACGACGGAGAGACACACCCTGCGAGCGTGGAGCAGACAAGCGCGGCGCCGGTCGCCGGGCGAAGAATTCGGGTCAACATCATTGCTTTCCTCACTTGGACGGGTCGCACTTCGTGGTGAGCTTCACCACACGCACATAGTTGTTCGAGTAGAAGCAGGGCTTCAGGCTGTAGTCGGTCATCTCGGTCGCGGACAGCACGCGCCGCACGGCGGTTTTGAAGTCACCCGAGAAAGCGTCAGACGCCTCGATGGGCACGTCCTGGTCCACTTCCCACTGCGCCGCCGTCCACCCCGCCTCCCGGGCCCACTTTTCAATGAGGACGCGGTAGTTCGCGTCAGCAGGAGACACGCTCCAGCTTCGCTCCAGCGGTGCCGACGGGCTGAGGGGCGGCACGGTGCTCGGAGCTGGGGTCACGGCTACCGGCGTTACGGCTACCTGCGCGGCGCTCGGTGTACTTGCCACGGCCGGTGAAACCGCAGCCACCGTGGTCGGCTTCGCGCGCTCGCCCGCCAGCACCTGCCACCCACCGCCTGCGAGCGGCTTCGTCGGCTCGAAGTTGCCGAACGGCTCTGCGCCAAAGGGGCCGGAGGCCGGCACCGCCGCATGGGCGCATACCGCAAAGGCGGCCGCACCGGACAAAAGGGTCCGGGAGATCCGGGCGAGCATTCGAGACTGGTACATGGCTGATTTCCGTTTGAATTCGAATGGGTTACTTGCTGGTGGATTGCAGCTTCTGGTAGACACGGTTGGCGTAGCGCAATCGCTTGTCGGGCGAGCCGGCGTTGTAGCAACCGACTGCCGTCCAGGTATCTCCGTAGCGGCTTAGGCAATCGGCGAGGATCCACGTGCCGACGTAGGCGTTGGTGCAGGGATCGAACAGACTCTGGCGCGTGATGCCGTACTTCGCCAACCGCGGCAAATGCGCCGAGTTGATCTGCATCAGCCCGATGTCCTCGCTGCCGTTAGTGTTGCGGTTGGTTACCCACGACCGCATCCCTGACTCGACCTGCGCAATGCCACGCGCCAGCACGGGACTGACGCGATGGAATGCCGCCGCCTCGTCCAAGCAATCGGCTTGCACAAGACCGGCGAGCGCGGTGCCGGCTATCAGTAGCCCGATACGGATTGCAATCATTGGACCGCGCGCTCGTAGAAGCGGACCTCCGGCAGGCGGTCCACACGGACGACATTGCCGTCTGCGATGACGGTCAGATGGTCCGATACCCCGTCGAACTTGAAGTAGCGATCCTTCTGCTCCCCGCCGCCCTGGTGGTTGTCCCGAACACCGAGATGCTCGCCATTGACTTGGCGAAGCTCAGATAGGTCGCGCCATCCTTTTCGAAGACGCGTTCAAGGCCAGCGGCGTTGTCTCGCGGAAACAGGAAGTTGATGCCTGGCACGCGCGCGACCTCCACGCGCTTGCCGCCACCGCTGGCGGTAAAGTTGTCGACCGTCGGGAAGGACAGAACCTTTTCGGTGTCATCCCATCGTGTGCGGAGCTTGTCGCCCGAGCCATCGCGCAGTTCCATGTCCTTCGGTTCGGATTCGAAGCGCACCTCGATGCGACCATTTTTGGCATCGCGAATGGCCAGCGCATTGAAGGCCGAAGCCAGAGTCGGCCCTCCGGCAGGGGTGTGGCGGTAGGCGCCGCGTCGGCCACTGGCGCAGGCACGACTGGCGCGGCAACACGCAGCATGCCGGCCGTCTGCGCAGCGTGGCCCGGCTCTACAGAGAACGCTTTGGGCGGCGTGGCACGCAGCGAGATATTCCGGCGAACGAAGTCCACCTCCGCATAGAGATTGCGCTGTTCGAGCACGCGCGCCAGCGCCTGCACCCAGTTCTCGCCCGCCTTTGCGTCCAACGAAACGTCGTCGGTAAGCGGGATATCTTTCTGGGCCGTGCCACTCCATCCGGCGGGCGCGATGGACTTCACCATCTGTGCAAGCGGCAGTGACGAGCGGCCGACCCGTACCAATGGAAGGTCCGCATAGTTACCGATCAAGGCCAAACGACCGGAGACGGAAGCAAGACTCCGCGGCATATCCCCGCTAGGGTTGGCCGGCTCCGAGGTAAAGCCGTTTGCCCTCTTCCATCGAGCCACCACCGGCTGCCCGTTCACGGTGTAGCGCAGCACATCGGGCACGCCATCGATGACCCAATAAGGTCCGTTCTGAATGGCGCCGTCCGCCTGGACAAGCTGCCCATGCCGGGGTTGAATGTAGGTGGAAAGGCCGTCGTTGAATACCATGGCGGGGCGATCCGCAGCGCGAGCGACGACCTGATAGTCGAAGTCGAGCGGATCAGTGTCGGCCGCGTGAGCGCACGCCGCGACCAGCGCAACAGCGGAGAAGAGGAGCGGCCTGATCATTGGAATTGGGCGACGTGTTTCATGAAGCGGGAAAAGTACGGCCCACCGCGCTCGGGATTGGCGCTGTGGTACCAGGCGACAGCCTTCATGGCCGAACCGCTGCGCTGAAGGTTCTCTGCCAGAATGTCTTCGGCAACGCGGATGTTGGTCGCTGGGGCAAGCGCCTCCCACGGCGACGCAAAACGCTTGCCGTGGTAGCACCAATTCACCTGCATCAAGCCCACATCGAAGTCGCAACGGTCATTCGCGAGCAGACGATTGACGGCCGCGTACGCTTCCTCGCGCGTGGCGAAGAACATGCCGCGACCCGACACGTTAAGCGTCCAGGGCCACGGACGGCCGCGATACGACGACTCGTTCATGGCGATGCCGGCTGTGATCTTGGGATCGACGCGAACGCCCATCTGGGCAAACGGCTCGGTCTTCGGCGCGCACGCCCAGCCGCCGCGTCGCTCGGCCAGGGCTTCTTGCGCCGCATCGTTTAGCACGGCCGGTCGCAGCCAGCCTTCTCGCGTGAACAGTCGGGCAATGGGCGTCGCCTTGCCAGCCAACGTCACGACAGGTCCGTCGTCGGCACCCGGCTCGATCTGCGCGCCGAGAAGCCGCGCGGACCAGCCAAGGAACGCGTCAAGGCCGCAGTACAGGACCGGCTTGCCATCCAGCATATGGACGCGTGCCTGCCCGTCTGCCTTGACGACGATAGCGTTGGGGCTGATGACGGCCTCGATCGTTGCAGCCTGTGCGCCAAGCGATGCGGCAACGGCAATCAGGAGCGTCGCAAGCCGCTTAGTCACGATACGGCTCCAGGACGATATCGTGCTTGACCTGCACCATCATCTTCTGCCCCGGCTCGGTGGTGATGGTCGGGCGGATGTTCTGGTTGCGGTTCAGAATCGTCTGCGCCGTCTGGGTCGCTACCTGTCCGGCCGCATTGCCGTACGCCACCAGACCCGAGGGTCCTACCGTGGTAGTTGTCGGGTTGTCGTTGAAACGCAGCGACAGGGCGCCGATCACGAGCGCACCGCCGAAGATCTTGAGGAAGTGGTTGTTGACGTCGCCTGTATTGCCAGCCGTGCCGTCCGGGTCCGCACCCTGCATGCCCATCAGGGGAACGGTTTTCCCATTTGGCAGTTGCATGCGCACGAAAGCGGTCAGGATGCGTTCCTGGCCCACAGCAATGTCTGCGCTATACATCCCAACCAACGTGGTGCCGGCCGGAATAATTTTGCACGTACCCTTGACGGTGTCGTAGACGTCCTGCGATACCGTTGCACGAAACTCACCCGGCTTGTCCGAGTTGAGGCCGCCGGCGAAGTTGGCGGGAATCACGAAGCCGCGGCTCAGCGTGCAGCGCGGCAGCTTGCCGTCGAACCCGGTTCGCAGCGTGTTCAGACTTCCCGCGTCGCGCAGGAACTGGCGATCCGACGAGGATGCCTGCGGCGCAACGCCCTCCGGGGTCGCCCCCGCAGCATTCGCGGCGGCCGCCTTTGCCGCGACAGCCTGCTGGATTGCACGCATCTGCGCGGGATCCGTCACGTCCGGCATGCCTGACGGCTGCTTTACCTGTGCGACCTGGGACTTGCGTGTCCCGCTCTTGAATACTGAGGACGTGAAGAGGTCATCTTCCGCATTCTTCTTCGCATCCGGCGCAGCGCCTGTGGCTTTCGCCGCGCTAGTGAGATCGCCGGCGGTCATGACGGGCGCCTTGGTATCCGTCGCAATGGCCAGTTTGCGCTGTTTCTCGGATTCCTCACGCGCCTTGTCCGCCTGCGCACGAATGACCGCATCCAGGCTCTGCCCGGTATCCGCGCTGCCGGCACGTTGCTTGATTTCATCGGCTCGCGCTTGCTGAGCCTTGGCGTCGATCTGCTCGTCCGAGACGGTCTGGAAGTAATAGCCCAGGGCGCCAACCATCAGTGCCGCCGCACCACCCAGTGCGAGGACGACATTGCGCGGGAGCTTCCCCTTGACGGTCCGTTCCTGCGCGTCCGTCACGTCGGTGACGTTGTCCGCATTTTGTTTGCCACGCATCAGAACAGCCCCAGGATGCGGCGGCGGCCGCGCTCGATCTTCACTTCATCGTCGCCCGAGCGCAGCACGACGGTATCAGCCAGTCGCTGCACCACGAGGTACCCGCCACGGCGGATGGCATTGACCACCACGAAATCGCTGCCGTCCTTGATGAAAGCGACCGGCCAGTTCTGCAGCGCTGCGTTGGGCAGGCGCAACCAGAGCGCCTTGCCATCGTCAAAGGCAGTTTCCGGCTTGAAACTGGCGCTCCCCGAAATCGCATACTCGAAATTCAGTTGATCGGGAGAAACGCCAACCGCATCCGGATTGCGCGATCCTTCGGCTTCTGCACCCTTGGCTTCGTCCGGCGCTTCACCACGCGCGTCGTTGCGCGCCTTCACCTTGGCGGAGATCGACGTCGGAACCTTGAACCGGACCTTTTGGTAAAAAATGCCGCCGAGCGGAGACGATACGAGCGTGAACTCATAGCTCCGCTTGTTCGTATTGACCGACAGCGTGTTGACCAGCCCCGCCGCCTGCGGCTTCACGTAAAGATGATTGGCACCGTCCGTGTCGTAGTCCCATCGCACGTTTTCGCCCCAGGCGGGATCGCCAACGATCTGTTCGTCGTCTGGAAATTCGATGGTTGTGATCTTCAGCGGTGCGCTGAGCACGCGGAAGATCTGATCTCGGCTGTAGGTGAAGACCACAAGCCGAGAGTCACCCGGCAATGCGATCGGATCAACGCCGCCATTGAACGGATTGGCCGGATTCATAGCGTCGCTGAGGTCGCCGATTCCCAGTCCGGCCATGCCGGCGCCGGTGCGACGCGCATTTTTGTCGGCCGCATGACTGTCCGGAGCGGAAAGCAGCATGGCCATGCACAGCGCAATGGCCAGAGGGATGAACCGGGAGGGGGTGCGAGCTTCCATGGGCGTATGCGCGACGATTAAGCCGCCGATTTCTGAATGCTAAAAAGATGGGGTACACCCCAAACGGGTTGGTACCGAGGACAGCCTCCTTGTCTGCAGGCTTGGTCTGATACCGGAAGGTGATGGTGTAGCGCTGCTTGCGAGGCTTGTAGCCGTCTTCGGTAGTTGTCGTGACAAACTCGACGACGACCGTGCTATCGGGCAGGCTCGCGATGTTGATGAACTTCGGCTCTCGCGTCAGCGTGGGCGACGACATGACCTGTCGGAACGGCTCGTCCTCTTGCACCCAAGCGTTGAACTGGTCCTTGGCGGCACCCAGCATCTGCTCACGAACCGAACGCAGGTTTGATGCCATACGCGACGATTCAATCTGCGGCGTCAGGATCGGCTCGACCGTGAACCAGCGTTGCACCAGATCCTTGAGAGCCGCCTGCACCTGGCGCTCATCGGGACGAAATGCGTCGAGTTCGCGCGTGATGGGCTTGCCAGTCACGTCCGACGATACGCCCACCACCTTCACAACAGACGGCGGAGGCTCGCGGGTCAGGATCGCAGCCACCGCAATCACGCCGAGCCCGAACGTTGCCAACTTCCAATGGTTGCGATCCACGCTGATGCGTGTGGTGATATCGAATATCGCTTGCTCCGGACGCTCATTGCCATACATACCTGGCGCCACGGTCAGGGGCTTGGCTTTGTCGGCGGATTTTCGAAAGAATGGCATGCTGCGGCGGTCCAATGGGATGCCGCTAATTGAATCAGTGATTCGCCTTCCGCTTATCCCGAAAGCTATGCCATTTCGCGGAGCTTTCCATTTATTTGCATTAGAGCGACTGTCATATCCCCATGCCGCCCCCCGCAATCAAGGAAATCTCCTCAGAGTCTGGATGTACGGACGACATGCCTGGCATGCCTCGGTTCGACCCGCATACGGACTTAGAAACGCGAATACTCAGGTTTTGACCGTGCGATTCGTCGTTTTTGAAAGGAACATGTTCCTCCGGTCGGGCTGAAGCGAAATCGGTCCCGATGTGGGAACAAAGCGAATTTGTCGAAAGCTACTGAAAATCGGCCATCTTTCGCCGCCTCATTTGCCCATTTGCCCGCCAACAATAGCGGGCATGGAATCCCCAGCGAACAACCACCCTCTTTTGCAGCTCACGCAGCTCGCCGACAGCGCAGTCTCGATGTTCTTCGAGTCGCTGGCGCCACTGCACGATGTCATCCATGCGTCGGACGTCGCGGAAGTCATGATCAACCGCCACGACAGTATCTGGGTGGAGCGACGTGGGGTACTGACCAAGCTCGATATCGTCTTGGACCCAATTAAGGTGGAAGGCGCCGTTCGCTCCCTCGCCTCTTCCGTTGAAAAGTCCGCTGTGCGCGGAACCTCCCAGGGCATCATCAATGCCGGCCACAAAGGTCTGCGGATCGCGGCGGTCATGCAGCCGACCGCGATCGACGGCCACGCACTGAGCATTCGTCGCCACCGCGAAACGAACCTGACGCTGGAGGACTACGCCAAGGCGGGCGCGTTTTCATTGCGCAACGCGACCACGAAGGCTGAGGAGCCGATCTTCCTGGGCAACGAGGAAGACGAGGCGTTGATGCGTGCGCTCGAGCAGTTGATCGTAAGGCGCAAGAACGTCATCGTTGCGGGCGGCACGTCGTCGGGCAAGACCACTTTCCTTAACGCGCTCGCCGGCCGCGTCCCGGCCACCGACCGAGTCCTCACCATCGAGGACACGATGGAACTCAAGCTGACGGTACCGAATCTGGTGCGTCTGCTCTCGAACAAGGACAAGGGCGTCACTACGCAACACCTCGTCGCGCTCGCCTTGCGTTTCCGACCCGATCGCATCTTCGTTGGCGAAGTTCGCTTTGGCGAGGCGTTCGACATGTTGCAGGCGTTCAACACCGGCCACGACGGCGGCATGGCGTCCCTTCACGCCAGCAGCGCTCGCTCGGCCCTATCTCGCCTGGAGAGCATGGCGCTTCTTGGGATTCCCCCCGGCTCGGGATGGAAGCTCGACGACATGAGAAAGCTCATTGCCGATTGCATTCACTACGTGGTGCACATGAAGCGCACCGGTGAAATGCGTCACGTCTCGGAAATCATTGAGATCAAGGGTTTCAGCAACGGCGATTACGACATCAACCGCGTTTTTTAACCAACGGAGTCTTTCCGAAATGACCCTAACCTTCAACCACCGCGTGCGCGCCACCGCACGCAAGTACGCGCCCTCGGCCCTGCTGATGGTCGGCATGATGGCTGTCGCCACGTCGGCGGTTGCCGCTGACGACGCATTCCTGAATAACCTCGGCAACTTCATCTGTGGCATCGCGACGTTCATCAACACGAAGTATCTCTTCGTGGTGGGCCTGATCGTGATCGTCCTGGGCGCCTACGCGTACGCGAACGCGGAGTCGTCCCTCTCCAAATTTATCTCCGGCGCCTGCGTCGGCGTGGGTCTAGCGGCCGCTGCCCCTTCCATCCTGAAGTCGCTAGGCCTGATCGCCTCCTGTGTCGGTTTCTGACATGCGCAAGCACCACGTAAGCATCGGCCTGTCCATGCCGCGCCTGATCGCTGGCGCAGTACGAAGTCTGGCTATCGCCAATGGGACGATTGTCGCGCTCCTGATCTACGTCACATATCGGAGCGGCTGGCAAATCCCGCTGGCAGTTTTCGTCTATGGCCTGTGCAGCCACGCACTGCTGGCGTGGCTGACGAGTCGTGATCCGTGGTGGAACCAGATCCTGAACGTCTACAACCAGTACGGAGACCTGTACGAGTCGCTGCCATGGCACGGCAAGTCTCACGCGGTGTTCCGCCGCCCCTATGGCTTTGACAGCGACCTGCCATGCTGAAGCTGAAACGACGGCCGCTGGCGGAAATCGCGCCGTGGCTCACCTCGATTACTCCCGAGCTCATCCTGAACAAGGACGGATCACTGCTCGCTAACTACGAATTCCGTGGTGTGGATGCCGATAGCGCGGACGCGAGCGACATCACCTCCGCGCGAGACCAGCTCGACCAAGCGTGCCGCTCCTTTGACAACCGCATCACAGCTTGGTGGCGCCTGACGCACCGACGTACCAAGGGATACGTCGACGGCGAGTTCAGCAACGGAACGGATGCACGTCTCGACGCGCTCAACCGCGCCCACATGACCACGGGCAGGTATTACCGCAATGCGCATTCGCTGAGCATCGCCTATACCCCGAGACGGGCGTGGCCAAGTTCTTCGAGAAGATTGGGCATCACATGACCGTGGGCGGTAAGCCGATTTTCGCCGCCCTGCTCGAAGCGACCAAGGATACGGTCCTTGCCCGCAGCGCGTTCGCCTTCGACATGGAGAAAATCCGCTCCGACACGCGGCGCTTCGAAGCCATGCTGGACGCATTTACCGGTGGGATTCCGCGCATCAAGCCAACGCGCCTTGCGATGCAGGACAGCTACGCCGCGCTCCACCAGGTCGCCAACCCCAGTGTGCCGAAGCGTCGCATCCGTTTCCCGGTAACGATGCTCGACACCCATCTGAGTGAGTCGGAAATTACGGTTGGCTCCGAGCGCCTTCTGTTCGAATCCGCACATGGCAAACGCTATGCCGCTATCGTTGCCGTCAAGGAATGGATGAGCTTCCAGGAAGCGGCGCTCGACACTCTGCTGCAAGTCGACGCCGAGCTGGATATCTGCATCATGTACCGCTTTCTGGACACCGCCCGGGCAACGGCCTATATCGAGAAGGTGCGCCGCTTCTACAAGATGGCGGCGGTCAACCTCCGTTCGATGGTCCAGCAATATATGTCGAAGGAGGAGAACGAGAATGACGAGGGCGGGAGGAACTCGCCAAGGAAGCGGGCAAGGCACTAAAGCGACTGACCGCTGAAGGCGTACAGCACGGATTCGCCAACATCTCCATAGTCGTCTACGCCGACACCGAGGCGGAATGCGAGGATGCCGTCAGCGAGGTGGTAGGAACACTGACGAACGCTGGCTTTGGCGCGATTCGGGAGAAGACCAATCTGATGGCGGCGTGGAACAGCACGCTGCCCGGCCGCTGGGACCGCCAGCGACGCTTGCAGTTTGTCGAGACACCCGCGGTTTCCGACATTGCTCCTGTACGGTCGGTGCTCGAGGGTCCGACGCGCAACGACTGGCTGTCGGAGAAGACAGGCACGGAAGTGCCGCCACTCACCTGCCTGCCCACCCGTCATCGGACTGGCCAGCGCGTCGATATGCATCAACCAGGCGGCAATGGACACCTGTTTGTAATCGGGCCCATCGGCGCGGGGAAGTCAGTTTTCCTCAACTTCCTAGTGTCGCAGGCGGATCGGCACAAGGCGCGTCGCATCCGTTTCGACAAAGACCGCTCCACGCGTATCCCCACGCTGCTGAGCGGGGGGCATTCATCGACGTAACCGGCAAGTTCCAGGCGAGCACACCGGTCAATCCGCTGTCTCTGCTCGCCGACCCGGGCAGCTTTACCTACGTCACCGAATGGCTAACGCTGGCCCTCGAAGACGACGATTTCTCCTTTCTCCGCAACAGAGTCAGGACATGTTCGAGGCAGTGAAGCTGCTCGCGAGCTATCCCCGCGAGCGGTGGACCCTCAGTGCCCTCTCCACGATGCTCCATGCCGATCTGCGCGAGCGGCTTCAGATCTGGCTGGTGGGCGGGCAGTACGGCCACTTCTTTGATCACGTCGAGGATGCGTTCGCAGTGAGCGACAACCTCTGCATCGAGTGCGGCGAACTGTTCCAGAAGTTTCCTCGGGCGGCAGCTCTCTTCACCGACTATGCGTTCTACCGGATTAGCCAGTCGATGGACGGCATCCGCTACACCGTCATCGAAGTGGAGGAATGCGGCTTCTTCTTTCAGAACGAGCGCTTCTATAAGCGTTTCGAAGACTGGATCACCACCATCCGGAAGCTCAACGGAGCCATCTGGGCGGCGACGCAGTCCCTGCGGCAAATCGCGCGTGTGGCGAATTTTGAAATCCTCAAGGAAAACATCGCCAACTGGATCTATCTGCCGAACAGCCAGGCAAAGACGAGCACGGACCTTTACGGAGACATGTTTGGCCTGACCAAAGACCAGATCCAGATGATCTCCGATGCGGTACCGAACCGTGACTACCTCTGGATCACCAACGTCCAGACCCGCATGCTCCAGACCGCTTTCAACGACGAGATGGTGGCGATGCTGCGCTCGGACGGTGTGGCGCAATCCATCTGCGACACCCATTACGCGTCGGGCGAGCCCGACTGGCAAGACCGCTACGTGCGCGAAATGCTCGCGCGCGCAGCCTAAACAGGGAGATATAAGAGTGAAGAAGTGGATCGCCAACCTTGCCGTCGCCGCGTCCGTGCTCGGCGCCGCCCCCGCTCACGCCGCCCTACCCGTCACCGACTGGGTGGGTCTGGTGCAAACCACGATCTCGGCGTTGCAGTCCATCAAGTCCGAGGTGTACGAGAACACCAACATCGTCTACCAGTACCAGATGATGGCGAATCAGTTGCTGCAAGCTACAGGTCTGGATGCAGAGGCCATCACCGAGCAGTTCAACAGCATCAAAGACGAGATCGGAAAGTACGAGGTGTACGGCACCACGCTCAAGGACCTCTATGGCACCGTCTCCGACAACGCCGACTATCTGAAGAAGATTCAGAGCATGGTCGTCTCGTCCGGCAAGACGAAGGAACAGTGGTTCGAAGATCAGCGCTCCCTCCTGACCAACGGCGACAAAACTGCCAAGGCGCTCTTCAGCCTGGGCGAGCAGATCTTCAAGAACACACAATCGGTCGCCAAGCGCCGCCAGAAGATCCAGTCGCAAATCAAGCTTTCGGCAACCGCGCAAGCTGCCGCGCAAACCACGAACCAGATGCTCGACGTATTGGCGAGCCAGAACTCCGATTTGCTACAGCTCATGAGTGTGCGTGCCCAGGCCGACGCCGATCGGGACCAACAGACCGTTGCCAAGGAGACCCAGAGCGCAGAAGCGATGCGATCACTGGCAGCCGCTCAAGATGAAGAGCTCAAGAACCTCCGGGCCCGCGTCTTCTCCCGCAAGCTGCAGTCCAACTGACCGTCACACACTATGCAGATCGCCCGCTTCATCGTCTTGCTTCTGACGGCCCTTCTATTGCATTCGCCGCCGGCTTTCGCACAAGCGTCCGCCCCTGAAGCGGGCACCGACACCGCACAGCAAACTGCCCCGAACAAGGGTGGCAAGCCCGGGCTATTCGCGCAGCCGGGATCGATTGGTGAATCGCTCAAGAGCTGGCTCAGCCAGTTCGAATCGTTCCGTACCGGTCTGATCGGGGGCGCCACCACATTGAGCAAGACCCTCACTCCGGACGCGGACAAGATCGCCTTCGGGCTTGCCGTCATTTCGCTGACGTTGGCTGGAATTCGTTTCGCCGCGGCGTCGCAACCTGTCGCGGCCTGGACCGAGGTCTTCGAGACGCTCCTTATGCTTGGCATCTTCGCGTCCCTCTACACCGGATATGACAAGTTCGGGCCTGGCATTTACGAATACTTCCAGCATCTCGCCGACAAAATCGCAGGCACACAAGCGATGTCACCTGCGATGACGCTCGCTTCCGTCGGCGCCGGATTCATTGATTCCTATATTGAGTCTATGAAGGCGGCAAGCGGTATCTCAGACGTCTTGATGATAGCGTTTGCTGGAATGCTGTTGCTGGCTGCGTTCGTTTTTTGCGCCCTCGCAGCTCTTCTCTACACGTTTTTCATATCCCTGGGCGAGATTGCGGCAGCCATCGGAATTGTAATTGGACCTATCGCAGTCGCCCTCGGATTCTCCGACTATAGCCGTCGCTACTTCTCTTCGTGGCTGGACTATATGATCGGCGCATCGATGTATTCGGTCGTTGCCGCTGTGATGGCTCGCCTCGTCTCGAGTGCACTGGTGTCCACGCTTATCGATCAGAAGAGCGCCGGCACAGCGACGCTGGCTGGTGCCGTGTATGCCATGAGCATTGCGCTGTTCATGATTCTTGTCGCCTTCGAGCTTCCTAAAATCGCCGGTGCGATCTTCGGCTCCGGTGGTGGCATCAGCGGCGGTGGGGCCATGCGGGTTGGCCTCAAGGCCGCCGGCGGCATCGGCAAGTTCCTTGCGAAGTTGAAATAATGAGTACGCACACCCATTCCTCGATGCCGGCAGCAGCGCTTTTGTCAGCTCACGAGAGCCGGATCGCGTTGATTCGGCAGTATGCAAACGAGGTGTCCGGCGACTTGTTCGCCGTAAAGTGGCTGAGCATTCTGACGCGGTGCGCGGACTGGTTTTCCAGTATGCCCCTGCGCTTCGCTGAACATGCGGAACCGGGCGGTGCATTCCGCGCTACGGTCGAAGCGGCGTACTTTGCGATGCGCCTGTCCGGCGCGCAGAAGTTCGGTGCAGACCAGCCGTCTGAGCGCCGGCGCATGCTCGAGCCTCAGTATCTCTACGCCCTTTTCCTTGCAGCGTGCTGCTCGCGGCTCGACGAGCCGTGCCGTCACTTTCAGTTCTATCGCGACAGCGATGGTGCAGAGTGGATCCCCGCTGCCCACGGCGCCTTCGGTCCCTGGGTCGGCACAAGCAATTACCGTGTCACGAGACGCGAGGCTATCCAGCCCATTGAGCGTATGCGCACCGCACTTCTCGCGCGCGAGATTCTTGGTAGCGAACGATTAAGTGCCTTCGACAGCCAGGTGCTCACCGAGCTTTTCGGTGCGATCAATCCGGATCCTCGACCGACCGGACTCGAAACGCTGCTGCATAAGGTTGTACGGCAATCCATCGACACACTGACCCAGTTCGAGATCAAGGCCAGAAAAGCAGAATTCCCCCGGACTCGACGCCCGTTCCGACAGCCGAGAGGCTGGAGAAGGCTGTCAATCCGTCCTTGGCTCAGGCTGACGCACCGGTGCCGGCGCCGCCGCCGGCCACTTCCACGCAGCACGCCGACGGAAAGGGTAACGTCTCGCCAGCGGAATCCGCGGGCCTTGGTTCGCAGGCTCAGGTCGAATCGCCGGATGCCACGGCCTCGGATGCCTCGGCGGCGCGAAATGTGGTTCAGCTCGACGGAGCGCGTTCGTTGCGCAAGGAGTTATCCGCCGACGATCCCTTCAAGGCTTTGGCCGGCAGCTCTAACTTGATGCGGGAGTTCTTCAAGGCGCTGGCCCAGGACGTTGCCAGCGGCAAAGCCAAGGTCGCGCGGATCGACGGCAAAGTCTCGATTAGCAAGCGCTCGCTCGGCAACTTTGGCCTGGCGTCCGACACCCTTGTCGAGCATCTGCGAAAGGGCAAGCACCTATACAAGGTCGATGGCCAGAATATTCTGTTGGTCGACGAAGTAGGACGTCTCATCGCGCCGGAGACTGCATCATGATGAATCACTACATCAACCATTTCCGGCCCATTTACGAATTTCGCGCGGCCGTTGGCTGGACCGTCGCAGCTTTGTTGATTCTGTTGAGCGGCATGCCGCACGCTGGCTATTTCGCGCTCTTGTGCCTATGTGCCCTACTGCTACGGTCCGCGCAGGTTTGGCGCGCCCTCAGATTCCGACTCGCCATTTCCACCAAGTGGCTTACCGTGGTCAAGATCGATGATCTTCTCGATGCCAGCCGCGGTCTCCGCTCGAAGGACAAAGACGTGGACGCCATGTACCTCGGCACCGGCTACGAATGGACCCAGAAGCACTGTCAACTTGCGCACGATATTCTGCGCATGCCGTCCACCGATATTCCCGGCTTGCCAAAATGGTTGCCGAACGAAACGGTACGTGCCATCGAAAAGGCCTTTGCTCCCGCCAACAGCATTGCGGACCATTCGCCTCAAGGCAAACCTTGGATTGCGGGTCTGGAGACCAAGAAGCAGCCAGTGCCGTTTCACTACAAGGCGATGGGCGGCCACACGTCCATCAGCGGCACCACCGGTGCGGGCAAGACGCGCACATTCGAACTGATTTCCACGCAGGTTATTCATAACCCTAATGACGTTTTGATCGTGATCGATCCGAAGAACGACGTCGAGTGGGTCGCAAGATGCCGGCGAGAATGCGAGCGTACGGGTCGGAAGTTTCTGTATTGGAAGCAGGCGGCGCCGTCCCAATCCATCCGTTTGAATCCACTGGAAAACTGGTCGCAACCGTCGGAGATACCCACGCGCGTCGCCCAGCTCATGGAGGAAGGCCCGTTCCGGCAGTTTGCGTTCCTGTTCATCGATCGTTCTGTCAAAGGCGAGCTCTACGTCGGCGACAAGCCCAACCTGCGCTCCATCCTCCAATACGCACAGAACGGTATCAACAACCTGCTCGAGCGTGCGCTTCAGCGCTTTTTCCCCGAAGCCGGCATGACGGACTGGGAAGACGAGGTCGCCGGATACATGCAGCAAGTCGGTCAGAAAGGTGGCGGTACCCGTCTGGACGCTATGGTTCGACTGTATATCGACCGCTTCTCGAATCTGGGCAAGGGCCACGAGTCGATCGACGGTCTCATCTCGACGTTTCAACACGATCGAGACCACTACGGCCGTATCATCGCCTCTGCCCTGCCCTCCTGCAGATGCTGGCCACCGGCGAGACCGGCCTCATGCTAGCGCCCAAAGCGGATGACTTCGAGGACGATAGAGAAATCTGGGATATCGACAAGGTCATCAAACAGAAGGCCGTGCTCTACGTCGGTGCGGACTCCCTGTCGAACTCCATGGTCGCGCAAGCGGTGATGTCCATGCTGCTCGCGGACATCGCTTCGGTCGCTGGCGCGATCTACAACTTCTACGCGAAGCCTCCCGAGATCGTCCTTCAAGTTGACGAAACGGCTGAGGCCATCAACGAGCAGTTGCTCCAGCTTCTCAACAAGGGGCGTGGTGCAGGCTTCAAGGCGTTCGTTGCTTACCAGACGCGTTCCGATTTCACGGCAAAACTTGGAAACGTGGCCAAAATGCAGCAGGTTTTGGGCAATCTGAACAACCAGATCGTTCTACGCTTGGAAGACATCGACACCGCGCAGTGGTTCGCCGAGAAGGCCGGGACGACGGCTATCCGCAACCTGGTGATCTCCAGCAGCACGAGTACCGGCACGGAAGCGCACGTAGGTGAATTTAGTGGCTCCGTTTCGCGATCCGCACAGCTTGAAAAGGTACCCCTGATTCCGCATGACCTGGTCATGCAACTGCCGAACCTCCAGTACTTCCTACGGATATCCGGCGGCGCCGTCTACCAAGGTCGTATTCCAATTATTCAGGACTAACCATCCATGCGCAGCAGCCTGTTCCGCGAAGTTATCAAGCAACACAATTTGTCGGCGAAGCTCTCCCCGGTGTTCACCCTCTCTCCGGACCTCGATGAGATCTGTGCCCGCGTGGTCGACTACATCGGCACGAACTACCGTGTGCGGGAAGAGCCTTTGATCAAAGAAATGCTGACGGACGGCATCGCAGCATGGCGCGCCGCGCGCAAGCATGGTGATCCGTCTGTCGCGTTCATGAAGGGCCTCTTCTCGCGCGCGCATGACCTGTACAACAAGCGCTATGCCGCATTCAAGGGCGAAAAGTACAACGTCTGGTACCCGTTCCACGAATCGATCCCGGCATTCGAGCAACGGCAGCTGGCGGGCTACGTCTGCCAAGTCGTTGACGAGCCGGTCCCCGGCGAGGTTTCCCAGCGCTGTGCTGCGTTTCAACTCGCGGCCCGGGTGCTGACCGGATACGCCTTCTCCCGTTACTTCGAGAGCTACGATGTCGCTGGCAACTTTGCACACTGACGCCCGCTGGGTCGGGCAGCGGCTTCGCCGTATTCCGGCTATGGTGGCCGCACGCATCTGTAACGTCGACCCGGCCCTGGCGCTGGCCATGCAAGATTGGTTGGTCTCGCATGCTTACCCGGACGAGACGCCGCCTGAGGCGTTCACAGCCACCAAGGCCGCACCTTGCTTCGCGCTTGTGAACATCTCTCTCGCCAAGCCGGGTGTGTTCTGGGCCGCGCTTGTTGCGATCCCCAGCTTCCCCGTCCTGCTGCTACTGCGGTGGATCTGAACCATGGCAAGTAGCCGATTCGCATCCCACGTCCGTCTTTGGCTGATTATTTCGCCACTCATGATCTGCACGCTGGCGCCATTCATTCAGGACCAGACAGCGTTCGAAATCAGTCGTTCCGAAAGGGCGTCTGTGGAAGGGGTCCTTGGGACGGAGAAGGCCGATATCGCGGTGGCATCGGCAAACGCTCGCTTTCGCGAGTGGTTCATCGACTCTGGGCGGTGAAAGCATCCTTCGCCGGTTCCGATGCCCCAACTGCTTTCTCGGACGGGGGCGCGTCAACGTTCGGCCGCGGCTGGATGCAGCACTTCTGGCTGACCATCTATCGGGCGCTATACCGTTCCGCGGTTGCCCACCACTGGCTCTTGGGCGCGACAGTGTTGATTCTGGCGATTTTCAATGACGGATCGGTATCGCGAAAGATCCACGCTGCAAGCGCGGGATTCGCCAATCCCGTGTCATTCCATGTCGCAGCCCACGGCCTGATGCTTTGCTTCGGGATTGGAGCCTCCGCTTTGCTTCTCCCGATTTCCCTGCTCGCCAATTGGTGGACCTATGTGGTGTGCCTGGTGGGCCTGCTTTGCTGGCGCCTCGCGGCGTCGTTCCATGTCGGCAAATAGTCCGGCCACTCAATTACGACGAGGCCATGTGGATGGCCTTCCAAACGGAGAAATCATGACCACGACCGACCTGATCCCCGCCGATGAGAGCAGCCTTGACGCTTCGGTAGCGGCTTCCCCTACCCCGAGCACGCTCGGAACCATCGACAGCACCGGGGACGTCGAGCACGAGCTCAACGAGATGGACGCGTCCGCCGATGCGCTGCGCAATGAGGGGCTGCTCTCGCCGGCCGATCATGAGCAACGCAAGGCTGAGGTCGAGCGAACCCGGAAGCTCTTTCGCGAACTTCAGCCGGAACAGCGCCAGGCAATCATCCGCCGGCGTCGCGAGCTGGGCCTGCAGATCCTGGACCGCGAACTCGCGGGCGCTGCCGTCGTGTCTGTCGCCCTGAAGCTGAATCACACGCGCCTGCGACCCCTGTTCGAACAATGGTGGCCCTACATGAACAGGATGTCGCTGAATCTCCAGCGCTTCGGCCAGAGCACCTTCACGCGAACGGAGTTGTCCACACTGGAGACGTTCCTGGAACGCGAACTGTCGAAGCTCGAGGACTATGTGGACGAGCAGGTGCGAGTGGCCAGCGCATACCGAGAGCAACGCGAAACCGAGATGCGGGGGGCCGGGGATATCGTATTTGTACCTACGATCCAGCGCCCGTCGGTCTCCCTTGAGGTCCAGGCGTACTCCCGGTTCGCGGTGCGGGCGTTGCAGGTGCTGATCAAATTCGACCAGACGATGGACCAGTTCGACTTCATGGTGTGGAACGGCATCCGCGACCAGAGCGACGTCAATGAAGAGGTGTCGCGGTTCTTGCGTAAGTTCCAGCCTTTGGGCCTGCGCAGCTACACGACGCACCTGAAGCTCATGACAACCGTGCGCGGCATCTAGTGCTTCCGGCGCGACTATGGTCGCACCAAGTCCGTCGCCATCCGACATGGTTGGACGTGGTGCCATTAGGTGCCAGATGACGGATCGGAGTTACCCACAGCGTAAGTCGGACATTGTGTCAGCACGTGCCACCAATTGGGGCTAAGTCTTACATGGTGCCTGTTTGCATAACGGCACAAGTCAAGCAACAGGCAGTTGGTGGCACTTCCTCTTCGTTGCTGGCACCAAGTCCGACCAAGTCGGTCAATGACCATCCCAGGCATTCGCCACACCGAGTTATGTCTCTCGCAGAAGTTCTCGAAAAGCTGAATCCGTCCCAGCGGGAAGTCGTTGACTGCCGCGACCATTGCGTGGCCGTCGCTGTGCCTGGTGCAGGGAAGACAGCGACGATTGCCGCCAAAGCCGCGTTGCTTCTGAGCAACCCAGCCCTTACCGTAGGTGCGGTCACTTTTAGCAAGGATGCTGCGATTGAGCTTCGCGATCGGATTCTCAAATTGGCGGGTCCTACGGCAAAAAAGCGGCTGGTCGCAGGCACCTTTCACTCACTCGCATACAAGCAATTGGGCAAGAATGGAGGCAAGTTGAACGACATCGTCACCGACGGTGTCCGCGCAGCGATCGTTGGCCAGATCCTTCAGGAGCGCGGCATCGATTGGAAGGTGGAGGATGCGCTGGCCTCCATAGAACGTTCGAAGCATCATTTGGACGATCCGAAGCCCGGTACTGTAGACGCACAGATCTTCGAGGCATACCAAGCCGCTTTGTCACGAAACGGGAAGATCGACTTTCAGGACATGCTGCGCATGGCGGTGGCCGGCATGCTAACGGGTGGCATCCGGCCCTACTCCGTTCACCACCTGCTGGTCGACGAATATCAAGATTGCGATAGCCTGCAATCGCGGTGGACTTCATTGCATGCGGCGGCCGGCTCTGTTGTGTGTGTCGTCGGGGACGATGATCAAACCATCTTTGGCTTTCGTGACGCCCTCGGCTATCAGGGCATGGAGGCGTTCATCAAGGAGTTTGATGCTCGCGCTATCGTGCTCGGCAAGAACTATCGCTCTCATTCCGAGATTCTGAGTGCCGCTGACAAAATTATCCGTAACAACGCGCAGCGGATTTCGAAGGACCTGTTGGCACATCGGGGCTCCGGCGGCTCAGTCGAATTCAAGAGATTCGACGACGAGTACAAGGAAGCGGTTGCCGTAGTTGAAACGCTGGCGCCGGCGATTCGTGCTGGGAAGACCGCCGCGGTGCTCGCTCGGACTAATCGCATTCTTGATCCCATAGAGGCGGTGTGTAGATCCCATGGAGTGAAGTACTACCGTGCCGCCGGCAAATCGATCCTCGATCGTCCCGAGGCAGCACTGATGGGAGATATGTTGGAGCTTATACAGCGAGCAAAGTTGACTGGTGTCGATGCTCTACTTGGATACTCTGGCATCGGAACCCTTGAGCTTCAACAGCTTCACGCCCAGGAAGCCGCCGAGGGTGAGTTGATCTCTGCCCCGCGCAAAAAGGACCTGGTCGAATCGGGAATATCAGAGGAGACGGCCGAGAAGTACAGGGATTTCTTGAAACGACTCGCCGAATGGCGTGCCCTATACGATCGCGAATTCCATGCGCTGACGTTGGATGGGGTCCGCGAATGGATGCTCAAGTATGTGACTGAGGACGCCGGCAAGCGTGCCATCAACACCTGCTACGACGTCCTCAGCCAGCTCAACGGACCATTCGTGGCCCGCCTTGAGTATCTTCGACGGAGAAACAACGAACCCGCCGCCGACGCCCTCGTGCTAACCACCATGCACGCCTCAAAAGGACGGGAGTGGGACAGCGTAGCCATAGTCCGAGCCGAAGAGACAATCGTTCCCGACAGCGAAAGCCCAGAAAGCGAAGAAAGGCGCCTCTTCTACGTCGCCGTCACGCGCGCCAGGGATTGCCTGTTTATCTCAACGGCGAAGAAGAACCCGACCTCGCGCTTCGTCCTTGAGGCTGGCCTAAGCCTTACTTCCTGAGGCGCGCATTCTTTGTGCGTTATATGGCACTTTCGTAGAATTCCTCGCCTTTTACTTTAACAACGACCCGTAAGTACCGGGGAACAGCTCGATCTCTCGGGTACAACAGGCACAAAGTTAACTTGCGTATACGTCTAAGGGCCGCTAACCTTCACGGCAACGCAACCGCGGACGTCATTTTTGCCGAAAACGGTTGCACGATCCACCGGCGGTTCCGGTGAACAGCTTAAAGGTTTTTGAACCGAATGGATATCAAGCTAGCCCACCCCAGCAAGACGACGCCTGAGGATTTGAAGCAGTTGGCAAATCTCTCCGCGGTGATGCTGCAGAAAATTCGGGATGAGATGCTGGAGCCATTTCCTCGGAAGGAAGCCCCGCTGATCCCGTCTGGCCGCCTACAAGAATTGTGTGGCATCGACAAAACGCGGATGAACCGGTCCCTCAAAAAGGGGGATCTCCCTCAGGGCCAGCAATCGCGACCCGGTGCAGTGCGCTATTTCAGCCTCAGCGAGGCAATGCAATGGATCCGAGCGGAACTTAAGCCTGTCCGCGAAGGGGACCAGGTAAAGTCATTGCAGTTGCGAACTTCAAGGGCGGTGTCACGAAGACCACTATGTCCACCCTCCTCTGCCAGGGCTTGAGTCTGCGGCGAGGTCGGAAGGTGTGCCACGTTGATCTGGATCCGCAGGGAAGCGCAACCACGCTGTATGGCATCAATCCACATGCCGAGGTGTCGTCCGAAAACACCATTATGCCGCTCATCGAGGCGTATTTGGCGGGCGAGTCCTTCGATATGCGAGGGCTTCCTCAGGAGACTTACTGGCCTAACCTGGATTTGATTCCTTCGTCTACTGAGCTTTTCAACGCGGAGTTTATGCTTCCGGCTCGGGCGACGGCAGAGGAAGGCCATATTCCGTTCGAGCGCGTGTTAAGTAACGGCCTCGATTCGTTGAAAGACGAATATGACTACATCATCCTCGACACGGCTCCTACCCTCAGCTACCTGACCATCAACGCGATTTTCGCTGCCGATGGCGTCATCGTACCGGTGGTCCCGGACACCTTGGCTTTCGCGTCTATGGTCCAGTTCTGGCAACTCTTCTCGGACCTAGTAACAGGCATGGAAGAGCAGAGCGAGGGATCTAAAAAGGAGTTCGACTTTCTCGATGTTCTCATGACACGCATGGAGAAAAAGAACGCTCCTCGCCTGGTGGCAGACTGGATTCGCGGCGTCTATGGGTCGCGCGTGCTGCCGATTGAGATCCCTGAGACGGACCTCGCCCGTAACAGCAGCATTCAATTTCGCACGGTCTATGACCTCTCCTCTAGCGAGGCGAACACCGAGACGATGCGACGCATTCGCCAACCCTGCGATGAGTTTGTCGACTATGTGGACGACAAGGTCAGCGCGCTTTGGCAAGGAATTGAAGAATGAGTTTGAGAGAAAAGCTTGCCGCAAAGGCTGGGAACATCAAGGTCACGGCGGAAGACTTGGAGAAAGCCGCTGCGCGCGGTCCGCAAGCGCCGCGAACTGCGCCCGGTCAGTTAATGCATATGCAAGGGAAGGTTGAGCGACAGGCTAACGAGATCGCGCAACTAAGAGCAGAACTTGAGTCGGCCCGCGTCAGCGGCGGCGCAGTGGATGTGCCTATCGACCAACTGCATGAGGTCCCAGGCCGCAGACGCTTCATGCCTCCCGAGAAGTATGTCGAATTGAGGGAAAACCTCAGGCACAACAAGCTCGTTCATCCTGTGATTGTATGCCCTCGGCCTGCGGAGGCTTCGAGATTGTCTCCGGGCATCACCGGACAGACGCGTACCGCGAGCTTGGGCGCGATCACATACGCTGCGTGCTCGGCGAACTTAGTTCAGACGAGGCTGACACGGGCGCGTTCTACGCGAACCTTATGCAGTCAGATTTAACGGATTTCGAGAAGTTTCGGAAGTTCGACGAACTGCTGCTTCGCAGCCCAGACAAGACTCAAGCCGCAATAGCTGAACAGGCTGGTGTACCTGTCTCGACTCTCTCAGAGATTTTGTCGTTCCGGAACTTGCCTCCCGAGGTCCTAAGCCTTCTCGATAGCCGCCCAGACCTGCTCGGGTCGAATGCTGGCGCCGAGTTGGCAAGGGCGACCAAAGACGGTCGCGGGGATCGGGTCGTCGAAGCGGTTAAGTTGTTGGCCGAGAAGAAGATCGATCAACAGCAGGCCGTACGGATGACTAAGGCCGAGCAGGTTAAGACCAGGCCTGCCGCATCTACCGGCTTCAAAATCAAGGCGGGAAAGGCGACTTGGTGCGATGTTCGTATCGCAAAGAAAGTCATGCGCATTGAGTTCCGCAGCGAGGAAGAAGCGGAAGCGGCCCAATCGGCCATTCGCGAACATCTGGAAGGGTTAGCTAAAGCTGCGTCGGAAGACGCAAAAAGCTAAGTGCTTGTTTTTTAAGGACTTCGTACTACGAATCGAGGTTTTAAGCCATGTCTAGACTGTAATCCTACAAAAACAAAAGCCCACGGCGGCAACCGTGGGCTTTTGAGAACTTCAAGCTGACCAGTTTCCCGGCCGCTACACACCGAAGCCACTCGACATGGATTCGTTAGTCGGAGTGTAGCGGAACGCGAACCTGAGTCAAGCGACTTCAACCATTTTTTACGAATGGGAAGGTCATATGACTTTCGCGCAACGCTCCGTTGCTGGCGAGGATGTTGCTCGCCCACAAAAACACCTTAACCAGACAGACGCTCTGATTGCTCCGGCGCCCAAGCGCCTCAAACGCAAGACTATCGAAGCAGTCGAGCGCGCAACTCGAATCGTCGGGATCGGGCGTAGCGCCCGATCAGCTCTTGCCGCCCTCGCCCGCACGGCGAATAACGATGACCCCACCGGTAAGATCTTTAAGCACCGGGAAACGCTTTGTGCCGAAACCGGAATGTCGCCGGCTACTTGGTACCGTGCTCAACGAGAACTGCTCGACTTGGGCCTAATTACCGTCGACGTTCAAGTTCGGAAGCGATTTGGCCGATTCGCAGGAGCCTACATTTACCTGACGGAAAAAGCGACGGAGATGCTCGGCTTAAGCTCGCGAAAAGAAGAAGAAACCACGGGTACGGGCGAGGACGACACAGCGCAGCTCGGCGAGCCGGCCGTTCCACCACCCTCTTCTATGGCGCAACCGTCTCTCAAAACGAGAGTCCTGTTTACAGAAGATCGTGTCCCATACTCCTTTCAAAAAAGACAGCAGGATCGGCTCCCCAGGACCTGACACGTCTGCGCGGCCTGGGTCTTGATGTAAATTTAATTTTTTGGTTGATGCGAAAGGCTAAAGAGCAAGGCCACTTTCTCTCAGATGTCGTAAGCGCGACATGGGAGAGTCTTGCGAAAGCACGCGTGCCAAAAGCGTATCTGCTTGCCCTACTCACCGCCCGCACCGATTTCAGTGCTGTCTGCAAAGCAAAGGCACTCAAAGAAGACAAAGCCCGAATCCAAGTGCAGGACCGCGATTTCGTGCGTTCGATACTCGCAGGGGCAGCGCGGCAGTGTTTCGTGGACGAAAAAGGCAACCATTTCGAAGTCGAAAGCGACGGAAGCTCAGTGCTTGTCACCGAGGTCCAAAGTGCGGTCACTTCCCGCTTGGTAGGAACTTCCCTCGCCGAATTTGCAAGGCGACTACACGCTGGTGCGTACCAGAAAGCTGAGGTCTACGCTGCTCCCCAGAGAGCAAGCGGCCGGCTCGAGAAACGGGGAAAGGAGGCGGCTTCGACGTTATCGGCGTTGCGAGCGATGCTGCGCGACCGCAGGTCAGCCAACGCGGCAAACACGACGAACAATGCTCATGCCATGGCCTAGGGTGTGTTTTGCGCTGAAAGAATCTCCGAACGAACACGGAGCCCGTCCTTCGACCAGGCCCCGCCTGAAAAGCAGTAAGCTGCATAACTTGTGACGACTTCGAATGGAAGCTTCATGCCCGACCAAGTCTTGTACGTCTACCGTTGCTCTGCCTGCGACCATCGCGGCCAGGTTCATTTTGACGATGACACCCACGATGGCGACGCCGGGCACTGCAGCACTTGCCATGCCACGGTTACGCTCGAATGGGACGGCGGCGTGACGCTCGATTTCGAACCTTCCAAACCGGGAAGCCCACGTGCCTGAGATCGATCCCACTGTCACCGTTACCCTGGAACTTGCCTACCACTAGGCATTTTCGCGGCCCGCTTCGACATTCGCGAGTGGGCCTAGATCACGACGAGGCTTCCGTGAAGATCGAAGCCATAGGGAGTCCGGCAAGCCTTGGCAGATCAAGGCTTCACGCCTTGTTGAATGCCGATCCGGGCGTTTCTGTCGCCCGGAAATCAATGCAAATTATTTAAGCGCGGCCGCATGAGACGGGCATATGTCCGATTTGACAGATTACGTAGTCGTCCTGCCCACCGTGGCGAACATGGTCATGGGCTTCTTGGGATTCCAGCTCACCAATCAGATCAAGAGGACAGACCTGCTGCTAAAACTGCGCAAAGGCCATGGAGAAGCTCGTTTCGCCCTACCGTGCGCTACGCGGCCTAGCTGATCACGGCAGTCGTTCCAAGTGAGCAGTGATAGCAGCTATCGGCAATAGGGCAGGGCAAGAGGTACGCTGGCGACAACAGGTAAAGACCGACCAAGCAAACATAGGCGAATTCGCGGCTGCTATTCGTATTGACATGCAGACGTCACCCAGCCCGCGTCCGAAGCACTCGGACCAGAATTCGTCGCAGCGCGACGGATAGGAACTGCGTTAGATGATCGAGCGATGAGGTATCGCCGAATTGGCAACGGATCACCGGACGCGCGAGCGCAATTGGTCATGACACCACGGAGCGGCCCACAGCAACGGGGCTACCGTTGCCCGAAGCGTCTCATGCCATTGCGATGAACCTTCCTCGTACGATGCGCTGCGCCGAGAGGGCGAGGGCAAACAGTATTTATATACTGAACGAAGCGCAATACGCCCACGAAAATCGGCAGGCAAGAATTGCTTTCATGAAATTCATGAACTATCATGTTCGCATGGAAACGAAAAACCGACCCGTTCCGAATCGCAGGATCACTTACAAAGCCGCTGGCTCGAGTGGCGTAGCGAGAACTACCGTCGTGCCAACGGACGCCGGGCGCAGGATATTTGCCGACAAGCTTCTAGAGCGAGTCGTGGAGCTGGCAGGGGACGAGGTGCACAGTCAAAAGATGACGGTCGCGTTCCTGGACCGGTTGATCTTGGGCGCGGCGGAAGCTTTGGGCGAAGTTGGCACGAAGCCGACCACCCAGAATGGCCCTGTCGATGCGCTTCAAGCTGCTCGGGAGCGCGGCCGCCAATACGCGTTGGAGGAGCTGCAGCAGCCGGAAAACCTATCCTTACGCGATGCGGCAGCGTACGCGGGTCGCTCCGACCGCGCGATCAACGAAGCCCGCTTGAGCGGGCAGCTGTATGCACTGGTGCCCCCAGGCAAGCAACGCGGCCTGCGCTACCCCCAATGGCAGTTTGATGCCGAGGCTAGCCGACTGGCAGCCGTGCTCGCCCCGTTTATCGCGGCCAAGGCCAGTTGCTGGGTGGTCCATCACTTCATGCAGCGCCCGCTGGAAGTTCTTGACGGTGCACGGCCGATGGACTGGGTGATGGACGCCGCGCGGCCCATCGCGCCACTCGTCGAGGTCATCAACGCCCGGTACGCCGGCGAGCAGGGAGCTGCTTGATGCCGGTGCTGACAGCGGAGGCGCTGGGTTGCCCGGTGCCTCCGCAGGATTTGGCTGCCCGCGTCATGCCGGTGAAGGAACTCGACCCGGGGGTAACTAAGTTGTGGCGGATCCATCGCGGCGTCTACGGGCCGATCCACTACAACCGCCGCTCCACGGGAGGGCAACCCTACCGCTTTGACGCACCCGACGATACGTTTGGCGTCCTGTATGCGTCCCCGAGTTTTGCGGCATGTATGGCCGAAGCGGTGGTCCGGGACCGATTTCAGGGCGAGTCGTTACCTTTGCTGCTCGACGAAGCGGAGCTGACGCTGCGCTGCGTAAGCCGACTGGGCACCGCAACGAATCGCCCGCTGCGCCTGGCCGACCTCACGCAGCCCCACTTTCACCTTGGAATGGACAACCGCATTCTGTCGACGGCAGACTACCGCGGTCCGAACCTGTGGAGCGCCGCCATCCACGCGGCTTACCCGGACATTGACGGGCTGTATTTCACGTCCCGCTTTGCCAATGAAGCTAGCGTGGCGATTTTCGATCGGGTCCGCATCGTGGCGCAAGGAGAGCCAATTCCGCTAGCGCAGTTCCCCTTGCTGCCGGCTTTTCTGGAAGCCTACGATATCGGCATCGCGCCCGCCCAAGACCCTTGGAACTCGTGAAGGGGAGGGCACAGCGAAGTCGGCCGACCCTACACCGCCGGTAATTTGCCGCCGATGCTGCGCGCGACATCCTCCAGCGCCTCATGGGTGTAGCGTCGCGTCGTGTTGATATCGCGGTGACGCAGCGTGCGTTGCACGTCGGTTACCGGCACGCCGGCCCGCAGCAGGTGCGTGGCGTGTGAGTGGCGCAGCCAGTGCGTGGACGCTGCCCGCAGGTTTGCCGCGCCTTCGGCGTATCCAGATGCTTCTAGCCGAACAGCTGCGGCCTCGAACACCTGCCGCACGATCGTGTAGAGGCCTTGGCGCGTGCGTACCGGACGGCTAAGCCGGCGCTGAAGCGCGAGCGTGTCGGTGAGCGGGGCCAGGCGCTGCCGGCCTCCGGCCATGGCTGGGACGACGGCCATCGTGTCGGTGGCACGCGGCTCGGGCGAGAGCCCCACCAGCTGGCGAAAGCGGGCCAGTTCCGCCATGACGTTATCACAGGGCACGAGCTGGTCACTGCCGCCCTTGGCCTCGCGGATGCGCACCGTCCAGAAATCCCCATGCCTGCCGCGCTGACGCTCGAAGTCCGGCCACGTAAGCGCCGTCACCTCGGAGGCGCGCAACCCGGTGTGGAACAGCAGGGCGAGCAGCAGGCGGTCACGTGCCTTGTGCAGTTGCGCCCATAGCGTGGGCGCCGGTCGCGCCTCGACGGCGTCGAACACGGCCGCTAGCTGCTCGGCCTCTAGGAAGCGGCGCTGCGAGCCTGGCCCGCGCGCCGACCGAGCGCGCGGCACCGCCTGGAACGGATTCACGCGCAGCGCCTCCACCCCGACCAGCCACTCGAACAGGCCCCCCACGATGGTGGCAGTCTGACGCCGCGACGCCTCAGAGAGCGGGCCGCGCAAGGGCCGCCAAGCCGGGCTGTCCTGCCGCACACGGCCGTCCCCGACCGCGTGCGCTGGCGGATCGGCTAAGAAGGCAAGGTAACCATTAGCGTCCGCTACCTGCCAGCTGGCCAGCGGCCGGCCGAGCGCGTGGGCGTACCACAGCAGGCGGTGCGCCTCGAGTGCGTACTGGGCGCGGGTGCTGGCGCGAATGCCGAGGCCCGCCGCGTACTTGGTGTCGAGCCAGGTGCGCACCAACTGGGCATCGCTTTGGCCGGCTGGCAGTACGGGGCTGGCCAGGGCGTTAGGTAGTGCGTCGCGGTGGTCCAGCGAGGGGAGCGTAGGCAGGAGATCTTCCATCAGGCGGCAACGGCGGCGAAATCGGCGGGCAAAAGCGGCGGCAGGTGCCCGCCAGCCAAGGCGGGAGGCGGCTTCGCCTCACGGCAGGTGCAGTATAGCCTTTGTGGGCATCCATTTGTCATTATTAGGATAATGACAAATCGTAGAGGTATAGGATACTGCTAATCGTATTAGTAAAGGGTAGACTATCAGCCGTCCGTCTCGACGCCGTTTGATAGTTCGCCCATGCCCCGCACCCCCACCGCCTTTGCCGACGCCGAACTGCTCGCCATCACCCGCGCGCTGCAGCAACTCGACGTCGCCCACGCCGACAACCGCGCCTTCCTGCGCCGCGCCTTCGATGCGATTGATCGCATCACCGGGCGCACGTTCGGGGCGTCCGTCTACCGGCGCCTGCTCGCCGCCGCCGGCGTCGCCCGGTCGCCGAGCGGCCAGACCGTGGCGGCGGTGATTGCCGAGCGCAAGGCCCAGCCGACCGACGCGGTAGAAGCCGAGCGGCGCGGCATCCTGGACGACGGCCTGCGGGCTTTCCTGCACAAGGAGATCCGGGTCGCGCTGGACGAAACCGGCGCGGGCGCGCCGCGCTTGGCCGTGCCGGCAACCGCGGCGTTGTCAGCGACGGGCGGCAATACGGTGGGGAGGGCGCCGCGTCGGGAATCCTGGCGGCGCTGCTCACTCAGCGTGTGGCCACGCTCGAGGAAGAAAATCGGCAGTTGCGGGAGCGTGCGGCCACCGCCGAGGCATCCAGCCGGGCGGCGCAGGACGAAGCGGCATCCGCGCAGGCGGCGCTTGCCGCCGCGCGGGCGGCCCTGGCCGACAAGGAGGCGGGCCTGGTGGCGGCGCTCCAGGCGGCCACCGAGGAACTGGCGCGCATGGGCGAGCGGCAGGCCGCGGCCGAGCGCCGGCGGGCGCTGGAGACCGACGCCGTGCGGCAGGCCTACCGGGCCGAGCGCGACACGCTGGCGGGGCGGGTAAGTTTTCTGGAGGAGGAGCTCAAGACAGCGCGTGCTGGCGTGGACGCATATCGACAGGCGCTGCGCGGTCGTCCAAGCTAACTTCTCGATCTGCCGTGGAGGTGAAGGCGTAATCGAGGCTTCCGCAGAGACGACCAACTCTGGGCAGTCTGCTGGTTCCTGGGCGGCAGCCGCCAGGATTCGCTTCTTGATAAGAAAGATTATCAAGAATGCGAAAAACGGTATGGTAGGGAGCAGAGTATGCCTTAAAGTGATTTTTTCGGTACTTTTAGGCTTGCGCTCGACCAGGAATGGGGCGTTGCGCCTCGGTGACCCCCGCGAAGCAGGCGAGAAAGCGGCTGGCGGCGTTTTGCGTTCTCCCTCCTGCATAGGCGGTCCTCAACCGCGCGCCAAGATTTACTGCGCCGAATCGGTCCTCGGCCGTGCTCGGAGGCGATGCGCGGGCGCGGATCGCCGGCGGGGCAGGGCGGCGCAATATATATATAGATGAAATCCATAGTTTCGCCCTGGGCGGGAGCGGCACCGGCCGCATCATTTGCAACACCTCTTGCCCCAGTGGTCAGCCCGCGCCGCCCTTATGCCTGAATGCCGACGGCACCGAGCCGGCGCTCCTACCCTACAGGTGACTCACCCCGAGGCGCACGGCATATTCCTCGTCAGTGAGGATTTCCATCTTGGCGGCCCGTGCTGCGCCGGTGTGGGGATGACGTTCGGTCTGCCCGCCGTGGCCGGCGCATTCGACGTAGGGGTGCTGCAGATCAGCGCGGTCTCGTTCGCGTGCCAGGTTGACGAACATCTGGGCGGTGCGGGAAAGGGGCATTGATTGCTCCTACTAGTTAGACAAGCGGCAATTGTCGGGGGCGATTTCGGCGCCGACATGGAGCGTTTTCCTAGTCGATGAATTGGTGGCTTGACATTCAAAGCCGGGAGATACAATGGGCACATGCCTACCGCCGTTTAACTATGTATCACTACATTACCCGGAGGTCCTTGAGGATCTGTTTGCGGGCCAGCCACCGGCAGGTCTTCAGCCCGATGTGATCGACATTACCGAGCCGCTGTCGCTGGACGAGGGCATTGAGGTGATTGGAATCTTGTTCGCAGGCCTACGTTTCGTCGTGTTCTTTGCCGATGTACTCGTCTATGCACTGGGTGACCCAGAGTGGATCGAGGAGACGGCAGACGAGTGGGCGAACGGATTTCAGCCTGCTCCGGCAGCTCGCTTGGTGAAGTTCATGCGTGCAGATGCCGACGCGGATACGATGTTCGATCCGGAGGCCTGGCCGCTGCCCCACCCGCGGCTGATCTGGCAGTTCTGTGAAGTGCTTGCTAGAGCACTATCGATCCATGCTCAGTTTTTCCCGGGCATCCCCCAGTATTTCTATATGACGCAGTCGAGCCAACTCGATCTGCTTTACAATAGACTCGGAAGGCGCTTCGAGGCTGGTGCTTACGGTCCCCGGTTCGAATGTGTTACGCGCCCGAATGCAGACACAGGAGGTTTCTATGGCTTTGAACGCAGGTAAGTCGACGATGGTCGGTCTGACGACCGCGCGCAAGCCGAGCAAACGGCTGCGGACGGATGTCGTGACCATGCAAAAGCGTGGTGTTCAAGTACTGCTATCACGCGTTGAAGAATCCGGCAGCGTGAAGGCACGCGCGCCCGCTCGCAGTGCATATAGCGGCAAGCTTCGCGTTGCACTATCCGATCTTTATTCGGTTACTAAGTAGTGCAGCGCTCTAGCGGACAAGCCTCCTTCGGGAGGCTTTTTTGTTGGTAAGCGCGAGCAGTCGTGCTGGAAAAGGGGAGTGAATCGTCGGCATGACTGGCAACATCACATTCACAGCTAGCCAACTGGAAGCGATCGCGCGCGCCTTGGGCGACACTGGAGAGGGTCTTACGGGCTCCGAGATTGCGTATCTATTGGCCAAGGCCCACATCACGGACAGCGATCCGTTGATGACGAAGTGGAAGCGCTTGTTCAATGCGTTCGCGCATTGTCAAAACCAGCTCGGCCATCGGCGCAACGTACTTGCTTTCATACGGTTCGCTATGAAACCTGAGCGCTTTGCACATGAAGCTCATCGGTTTGAACCTTTGCGGGCGAATCTAAATCGCGCCTTGGCATTTGCCGCTCTCCAGGTGGAGCCCACGGGTGCGCTCGCCGAGAGCGACGGTGTCTCTACACTAGTCGAAGCAAAACGCAGGGCGGAAACGCTTAGAACAGATCTTGCTGCGCGCGGCCTTCACGAGGACGTCCTGTCCTATTGTCGAGCAGAGCTCGTCGCGGACAACTATTTTCACGCCGTGTTGGAGGCAACGAAGAGTATCGCGGCCAAAATTCGCGATAAAACGGGACTGGTGGACGACGGTGCGTTACTTGTCGACCGTGGGCTCGCGGGGAATCCTCCGATGCTAGCCATCAATGAGTTGGCCGACGAAAGCCAATGGAGCGAGCAGCGCGGCTTCGCGACCCTGGTAAAGGGTGTATTTGGGATGTTCCGCAACCCAACCGCGCACACACCCAAGATCCTCTGGAACATGACGCAACGAGACGCTGAGGACCTGCTGACTCTGGTATCGCTAATTCATCGTCGCCTAGATGATGCAACCATGCCGCCAAGGATCTGATCCGGGCGGTATTCGCCCGTGTAGGGAGGTGTTTTTGAGTGAGGGGATATGGAGCAAGGTAGGCTGGAAGTTACTGCAACGTTCAACAACAATGAGGTCTTGAATCCATCCTTTGAGTTGTCGCACGGGGTCGATCAAGGCGTGCAGTATCGGGATCTGTATCTGCAGACCTATCAGCGAGGAGCCAATGATCCGAACGTATGGGTGGCCCAACCGAGGGAGCAGTGGCACTGCCTCGCACGGGTGTATCCAGACCGGCTTCTTACTTATCCGGTTTTTACCAACCCCCACGCCCAGCGATATCTGAGCCCGAAGCATGGCCCGCTCACTTCCGTCATCTTTCACCGCAAAGTAGACGAGCCATTGCCTGAAACGGCCGACGCGGCAGTTACGGAAATCGATCTGTCTCTTCCATGGAAATGCTTCTCCGAAAGTACCTATGGCCTTGGCCTCGTTCCGGAGCTTGACGAGGTGTGGCGCAGCCTATCTGGGATTCCAGCGATTACCGCCATCGGCGTCACCAGGTCCGGAACTTCGACGGTTACGGAAAGCATCGCGTGGATCACGGTGAGTGATCTCCATCGTTTCCGGCGCAACTTCCAGCGTTTCAAGCGGCTAGCCCGCGAGCACGTGCATGTTGCTAGGCGCTGGGATGTCAGAAATAATCTACTCGCAACGCTCGATCCCGACCGATTCCCTCACATGGCTCCTGCGGCTGCGGCTGCACCGCTTGTCGAGTACGTGCGTACTCGAGGGAGGCGCGCCGATGTCAGTGAACGCGCGCAGAGGCAAGCCGCGGTACGAGCTGTTCGGCAGGAACTTGCAACCATTGCGACGGAAGCACCGGCAGAGGTCCTGCAGTTGCACGCCGAAATCGAGCGGGTCACCCTTGCAAGGATGATCGACCGGTACGCAACCATGCTGGAGCAGTCCCTGCCAGAACCACGATGGCAACAGTTCTTCGAGAACAACCTTTTTGTTCTGTCGCTCGTGTTTTCGCGGCCCGTTCGGCTGTTGCACACGCAATTTCACGCGCAAGCATCTCGGTTGGACGGTACCGGGGCCCAAATAGGTGACTTCCTTTTCGCGGAGCAGGGGCAAGCCTTGGCGATCGTCGAGATCAAGAAACCATCGTCGTCACTTGTGCAGGCTACCCCATATCGCAATCGCGAGGTATTCGGTCCACATGCGGAACTAAGCGGCGCAATAACCCAGGTGCTCTACCAGCGAAGTGCCATTCAAAGCAACTGGCTGTTGCATCGGGCAGAAGCCGCCCTGAGAGATTCGCAGCCGGATGCCATCAAATGCATAGTGCTCGCAGGGACGATGCCAAGCGACGAGACGCAAAGGCGAAGCTTCGAACTCTTTCGGAACGCCTGTAAAGACGTTGAGGTCGTGACGTTCGATGAGCTACTCGGCAAACTGCGGCTCTTGCTTCAACATCTAACTCCGTCAAGCGGAACAACCGAAGACACCGTGCCGTTTTAATCCTACCCGCACGAAGAAAAAGGCCTCTGGGCACGACGCTGTACAGTGTGGTTGCTAGATTAGTTCACCTGCGATACTTTGACCGACGAAGTAGTGTCGAGAGCTTAGCCGATCCATTTAATGTCGGTAGTCTCTGGAGTTCTGTCAGTAGGTTGTCGACATCGTCCGGCCACATCGACGCCGCTGTCGGTAGTGTTTGCCAAAGGAGGTCGACTAATGCCGGGCCGTGGCTCTGAACGACCCGTTCGTCGACCTTGTAATATCGCATCGATAGTTCCCGCGGTGCGATTACCACTTTTGGAACGATGAGTTTGACCGCCTCACTGAACCTGTCGGAAACCGCGAAAGCAAGATCCACAAGCCGGGCAGTCATACGAGCATTTTTCACGACCTTCTGCAGCGGCCATACTTTCTCCAGAAAGTAGAGGACTTGGTCGTCATACTTGGCGGGAGACTCCTTCGTCCATCTTGCAAGTGTCCGAACTAGCTCGTCGCGGAACTCTTCATCCGAGAGCACCAAGATCTCGCGTAGCTCTGAGTCAGACATTGCTTCCTCGGCGCAAGCAGCCTCGGTTCTTTGCATCCAACGATCAAGAAGTGTTGCTGCAATTAGCGCACTGCCACCTTTCAATAAAGTTCTATCTCGCACGTGACTGATTAAGACATCCTTGAACAAGGCGAATGCCTTGGGAGAAAGGGTAGTAGTGCGGTAAAGGTAGCCCTGCCAAAATGCTGCCGAATCGTTGCCTTGAGATGAAGATAGCGGTAGCAACGTCTCTGTGGTCCATTGACTATCCTTCGCGAACGTAGAGCGTATTAAATCTGTCACTACCCTTACCGTTACCTGACGCGGCTTAGCGCCGCAGCGTTGACACATTTGCCTCCACTCGAAACGCAATAAAAGTGTCAATTCGCATAAGTCCGTATTAAATCTGTCAATTCGCCTCCTAGACTTCGAATCCCATCCGTAAGCCCTTGATCTTATGGAAGATTCCCGATCAATTGCGGGGCCGATCAGCATTGCTCGGCCGCGAGGTGCACATCGGTTCGACGCATTCAGCCCGAAGCTTGCGCGGCGCGTCATGTTCTATCAGCGCCCCGCCGTGGAACAGTGGCTGTTGCTGGAAGCGGATCCGGCAGTCGTTTCGTTTTGCGAACGGCCTGGCTATGCACAGATCGATGGTTGCCGCCGTCTCGCCGACTTCTGGGTACGCTATGGTGATCGCGAGGAATTGATCCTTCTTGATGATGCAAGATCCGAGGACGAGGCACCGGCTGCAAATAGCGATCTTGACGACAAAGCCCTTTCGATTCGGTACGTCGCCATCGCTGAACTGGCTGCCGCGCGTATTTGGATCGATAACTGGCAACGCATGCTGCCGTACCTGGTCGCAAACCGCGACCTTGTTGCGCCAACAGTGCCTGGGGCAATCGAGCGCTTCCTCAAGGAACCTCAACGCCTTCTAGCCATCGAGCGCGAATTCTCGACGGGTGATCCGGTCCTGGTTCGCGCGGCGCTGTTCGGCTTGCTGCATGCTGGTAAGGTCACCGCACAGGAACTGCGGACCCAACCGCTGTCGCTGCTCACGATGTTCGTGGCCCGGGAGGCGAAGTCATGAACCGTCGCAAACCGGCGCTGCAGTCCGTCGATATAGGTGCCTGGCCCACGGTAGCCTACACGGAGTTTGACGAAGCAGCTCGACGCGCATTCGAAAGGCGTCGGCAAGCGTTGGAGCAGTACGTGGCCGGGGCGTCAATCAAGACCATCGAGCAAACGACGGGCGTCAATCGGCGACAACTGTACCGATGGCTCGAGCGGGCCATGCAGGCGCATCCGGACGGCAGGCCATTTGGCTTTCGTGCACTGGTGCACTACACGCGCATTACTCAATACGCGCGGGTGCGTGACGTGCACGTACGCGGCGAGCGCGGCAGTTGTGGGGCGGCTGGTGCCTTGTCTCAGCTCTTTGAGCGCTACCCAGCACTGGCCGGCTGGCTGCTGCTCCAGGTCAAACAGCGCAAAATCGTGCTTGAGCAGATTCATACGGATGGGCGTTTGCGCACCCGGCTGCGCGGCTTGCAGGCGCTTCATGACGATTTTCTGCGTCAGTGTCGGGCTGTGGGCTTGACGGCCGCCAACTATCCGTTCAACACGGCGGGTCATGCGATCCGTTCGTTGTCACGGCGATTGAAGGCCGAGCTGTTGAACAGTTTCGGCACGGCGGCTCGCGCGGCCGGCGCGTCGCACCTCAAGGGGCTACCACGCACTGGCACCTCGGCGGCGCCGATTGCAACGCGCCCGTATCAGGTTGTCGAATTTGATGGTCACCGGCTCGACATTCGCCTCAAGGTGGTCGTTCGCGATCCGCTTGGATTTGAGCACGAATTCGAGATGGAACGGGTATGGCTGCTCGTTATGATCGACGTGTGTACGCGAGCAGTCCTCGGCTACCACATTGCACTCGCTAGGGAGTACAGCCGCTACGATGTGATCAAGACTCTCGAGAACGCGTTGGAGCCCCATCGTCCACGAAGTTTCACCATTCCAGGCCTGACTTACGGACCGCGGGATGGGTTCCCATCGCAAAGGCTGCCGGAACTCGCCTATGCCACCTGGGAATCCATGAAGCTCGACAACGCGAAGGCGAATCTGGCCAACGAGACGCTGACAGTGTTGTGCGAGTTTATCGGCTGCCTGGTTGATGCCGGACCTAGGTACAGTCCCGATGAGCGTCCGTACATCGAGCGCTTCTTTGGCACGATCGCCAGTCGCCTGTCCTCGCGCCTACCTGGCTATACAGGTTCCCACCCACGCGATCTGCGCCGGGCCCTGGCCGATCCCAAGGGAGACCTGCGCCTGTACGTGTCGATCGGGGAGCTGGAGGAGCTGGTCGAGTACGCCATTGCCGGCTACAACGGCATGCCACACAGTGGTTTGAACAATGCGACGCCGCTCGAAGCGATCGAGTACTTCGTTCGCGGTAGGGGGACGCTGGTGACGTGGCTTGCGGATCAGCGTCGCCGAACCCTCTGCTTGATGCAGTCGGCTCGGCGATGCCGGGTGCGGGCCTATCTCGACCAGGGGGTACGTCCGCACATCAACCTGCATGGCGTGCGCTATACCAATGGTGGGCTTGCGACCAGCACGCATCTGATTGGCCACCAGCTGCTGATCTATATGAACGCGAACGATCTGCGTAGCGTGCGCGCGTTCCTTGCCGACGGCACGGAATTGGGTGTGCTTGACGCACAAGGAGCATGGCGGGTGGTACCGCACAACCTCAAGTTGCGGCAGGAAATCCGCCGGCAAGCGGGCAAGCGACGCCACCACCCCGCTGGCGCAGCCAATCCGATTGAGACCTACGTGAAGGAAAAGGTCGCGCAGGCGAAGAAGACCCGCAAAGCCGCAACGGAGCTGGCACATGCGATGCGCCTGCTCGCGGCGGCGCCGACCACACGCACGCCGCCGGGCCCACCTCGACCGACCGAGATGCCAATTGCGGCGCAACCTGCCACGCCCTCGGTGGACGTCACGTCAGGGGCGACGCTTGCTGAGCCTTCGCCGCGCGCGCCGGCACGGCCGCGAAAGCTTTCGATCGGTACCGGCCAGGTTTTCTAATCCCCGTCGTTCTTGTCAGGAGGTGCATCATGTCGCTTCAGGTTCCGCGTCCGATTGACCCGTCATTGCACCCGCTCGCCACCGGCAACTACAGGATTGCCACGCCGGCGATCGAGAGTTTCTATGAGCTCGTCGAGCGATGCCTCCGCTATCGGATCATGGGCGCACTGATCTACGGGCCGTCGCGCATCGGCAAGACCCGGGCGATCGAGTATGTACGCCTGTTGCTGGCGCGCAACCATCCGAAGATGACCACCTACCACGCACAGTGCGAGCACAAGCCGCGCCATGCCGAGGGGCCGTTCTTTGCGAACCTGCTTGCCGCCGTGGGGGACCCGGAGCCGAATGCCGGTGGCAATCCGTCCAAGCGGATGCGCCTGTCTCTGAGAATTCGGGAAGCAGCCGCACGTGCCGGGAGTGGTACCGTCCTGCTGTTCTGTGACGAAGCGCAGCGCTACAACGAGAACGAGTACGAATGGCTGCGCGACGTGCATGACGCGCTCGATCGTCAGCAGATCAAGCTTTTCACCTTTCTGGTGGGCCAGCAGGAACTCCTCGCACAGAAGACCGCGCTCCAGATCGCAGGGAAAACGCAGATCGTGGCCCGGCTCATGGTGGAGGAGCTGTCGTTCTACGGCATCCGCAATGCCGAAGATGTGGCGACATGCCTGAACGGTTACGACCAGACCGCGTACCCGGAGGGTAGCGCCTGGAGTTTCACGCGCTTCTATCTCCCGCAGGCCTTCGACGCAGGGTATCGACTAGTGAGCGATGCCGACACGTTGTGGCAGGCCTTTGAAGCGGCGCACAACAAGGCGAGCCTGCCGGGGCGGCTGGCCATTCCGATGGAATCGTTTTCGCGTGCCGTCGAGATCCTGCTCAAGGAGAGCGAGATCCGGGATGCGCCCGGATACTGCCCCGAGCCGTCCCTGTGGGGCTACGCGGTGCAGCACTGCGGCTACGTGCAGTCCCGTCATGCTACCGGCCATGTGCTCGTCGCCGCCTAGGGGCCTGCGCCTCACGCCCTCGAGCTTTCCGATCCTCACGCTCGACGAGGGGCGGTTGACGCCCTCGTTGGGTACCTCTTTAACAGGAGATGGATTGAGCCCTACGAGTCGCTCGTCTCCATCCTGTGGAAGTTCGAAAAGGCAAACGCTTTGCCCGGGCATGTCGTGGCACGGCTGTTGGGCGCCGATATCGATCCGTACGAGGGTGTCGTGCCGCAGCTTGGGCTGATTGACTTGCGTCGACTGCACGATACCCTTGCCGTACCGATCCAGACACTGCGTCTTGCGCTCGTCCAGCCGAGCCAGCGGCGGCGCTATAGCAGCGTCTTCCGGTACTGTCATAGCTGCATGCTGGACGGCTATCACAGCGTCCTCCATCAAATTGAGAACATCACGACCTGTCCCGCGCATCTTCGGCCGCTGGAGAACGCATGTCGGCGCTGCGGCCACGAGGCACCGTATGTGCTCAACATTCGGCTTCTGGAGTCCCCTATCGCTGCGCTCATTGTCGGGCGAACTATGGAGGACAGGGATGGTCGCCGGACCATGCGCGCCCGATGAAGGCTGAGGGTAGGAAGTCGATCACGCGGCGATATTTTGACCTGCATTTCGGATAGTGATGCAGTATCAAGCGCTGAACGCCTGACCGAACTGCCGTGCCCGTTTGGCGTCATCGGTGTGCAGGTAGATGGTCGTCAGATGCGAACCTCATCGTGGTGCGGGACGTCCAACTTCTGTGGAGGCGGGAATATGAATACCCTTACCTACACTCTGGTCATCTACCGGCCTGATGGCCCCACCAACAAAGAGCGAGCACGACATCTTCATCAGCCGCGATTGGCAAGAACTGGTGCACACACCGCGACCCTGCTCGACAAGAATGCCAGGCACGAGGCCGGTCAGCCTTGGAGTTATTGCCTTCTGGTGGATGGGCAGATTGCCGGCCCCTACACACGGGAACGGAGAACCGCGACCAACTGCCGACGGCCGGTGCAGAAATGAACGGGGGCGCACGAGTATCGCTACTGTGCTCAGCTGCAGCATCAGATCCGTCGCGCTCTGCGTGGGGGCGGGCTGGCGTCAACTTGCCACAGTGCGCTGCGCCTGTCGACCTCGCACGCTGACGTGTCAACGGGCGCCAAGCCTTTGGCACATGCTCGGTGCCCGCACACAGTCAAATGCGGCAGTGCCGGAATGTGCCGCGCACGCAAGTGCCTGCGGCGTTAGTCACGCTTCAATGTCGTCGGTGACTTGTGGCTGCGGCATCGGCAGGGAGAGCAGCATGTGAATTGCGTGCGCTACTGCACTGCCGTACCGCAGTCGTTGGCCCGTCAGTTGACCGCCGGCTTGGCGCGCTGCACGAACGCGAGCGCGGTCAGATGCCCAACTGAGCGTCGCAGTCTCTGAAATCGAGGGCACTTGGCTCCTCGTTGACGCCGTCTATCATCAGGAGAGCGTCCTCGGCCATTGCAATATGAACGCCTGCAGCTATGGCGGCGCCTTTTGATGGGTAGGTGAAGCGCTCACGTCCGTCATCCGTCTCCACTGCCCAATGTGCTTCGTCCGTAAGCATCACCCGAACTGTCGTAACAGGCATCCGAACACTCCTGTTTCGTTGGTCACGTCTTTCTTTTAGGTTGTTCCAGCCCGAACTTGTGTAGGACGATTTCCTACTTTCGTGGATCGCGAAGTGCCAAGTCTCGCCTTCAATACATTGGCCAGCTCTAGATGCTCTATTCGCTCCAAAAATGGGGCTGACAGTGCCGATCATTTCGGGAATGCCGATAAGCGTCTCAACCTACGCCTTTCTGATGCCCTGATGAGGATGCTGTGAAGTGGGTAGCCAGGCCACTTGTCATAGCGCTGGCACCTGCGTCCCGGCGACGAGAGCGCCTAGCCGGTGCACGCGCTATAGCCAAGCCGCGCCAGTCCCCGGCGATGCGTCGAGGCCTGGGCGCGTCTGGCTGTGCAAAGGGAATAGCGGCCGGCATACAAAGTTAGTGGTGTCGTGGCTCGGCGGCATCCTAGCGCCGGCGCCCGAAGGCCTGCTCCAACTGCTGGCTCCGCTGCATCTCGTCGTCGTGTAGGTAGGTCGAGGTGGTCGTGATGGACGCGTGCCGCAGGTTGTCGCGAACCGTTGTCAGCGTTGCACCCTGCGCCAGGGCTTGGGTCGCATGGGTATGCCGCATCCAATGGGGCGTCGCTCGGTCTAGCTTTTCGGCCAGCGCCGGATGATCGGTCTCGATGGCGTCGGCTGCCAACCGGAAGAAGCGGCGCAGCACGTCGCGTAGGCGCGGCGTCGTGATCGCTACCGTGCCCTGCAGATTGGCCAGCAGCGGCATGTCCGGCTTCCAGTGTGCGGGCGTCACCGGTAGGCCGCGCTGCGCCAGGTACTGATCGAGCGCGTGACGGGCCAGCGGCGGCAGCGCGACCTTGCCGGGCTTGGCGCCTTTGCCGACCAGGTGCAGCCAACGTTCACCACGTGCGCCAATCTCGATGCCACCGAGCGTCACGCCCACCAGCTCGCCGGCGCGCAAGCCCGTCGCGTAGCCGAAATCGAGCAGAAAACGCAGCCGCTGCGCCGCCGGCACGGACCACCCGTACGACCACTCGAGTCCGTCGGCAATCGCACGGATCAGCTCCCACTCGCCCGCAGTGAATGCCCGGGAGGCATCCAGCCCAGCCGCCCGCCGGGCGCCGCGCACCTTCACCCCGGCGAACGGGTTCGCCAGCACGTAGCGCTGCGCGATCAGCCAGCGGAACATCGTGCCATCACCGACAGCGCATAGGCGATTGAGCGCGGGGACAAACCGCCGGTGAAGGGGCGCCATTCCGACGAAGCGCGCGGCCGTGCCGGCGCGACCCAGTGCTGGTGTGGCGTGGGCCGGCGCAGGAATGCGCGGTAGGCAATGGCGTCCTCAGTCGCTAGCGACGACAGCGCCTTGCCGCGCTCGACGATCGCCCACAAGAGGAGGCGCTCGGCTTCCCGGCGGTATGCGCGCGTGGTTTCGGCCGATTCGTGCAAGGTCAGCCAGGCGCTGATGGCCTCGTAGTCGTTGCCGGCATCGAGCGTGCACATCTGGCGCGGTGCCGGTAGCTGCCGCGTGCTCCGTCGAGTTCATGTGGCAAGCGGATCTGCTCCCACGGCACGATTTGGGCTGGCGGCGCCGCCGCGATCAGGGCGCGCGCCCGTTCGGTGAGCCCGGGGTGCGCGGCAAAGAAGGCTTCGACCCGGCGCGCGCTGCCAGCGCCCAGTCCGGCAATGGCGGCCCACCAGCGCCGCCGGCGCGGCACGCGCACTGTCAGGTCGGCCAGCGTGCCGATCCCATGGGCGTGCAGTGCGACGGCCACGCGAGTGGGCAGCCACCAGGTGATCGGATCGCTGATCTGCGGCTCGGGAATGGGCAGCGACCGCAACGACTCCAGCGCACGAGTCACCGCCTTGCTGTACTTCTGTCGCTCCGCTTCGCCGCAACGGAACAGCGTGGCCAGGTCCTCGCGCCGGCGCTGCCGAGCAAACTCGGCGAGCTGACGGCGAATCGCTCCCAACACGCCACGCGCTGACCTGCCTGCCCCAGCGTGTCGGGGCAATAGCGCTCAACAGCCTGCCGCGACGACGCCCCGGCGTACCAGGCGCGCAGGGCTGCCAGCGGGGCGGCATCGGGAAAGTCGACCGTGATCAAGAAGTTCCGCATGGGACGCACCGGAAGTGATGAGAAGTTGGCTCGCCGACCGGACCCGGCTCAACCTCACGGATAGCAGTTTGGCCAAGAAAGGGCGCTATATCGATAACAGGGGTTATCGGTATGGCTCGCTTTTGCGGCCGCACCGCAGCCCCCTTGAAATCGTCCTGCCCAGTTGCTATTTTAGTTTCGCTCAGGCAGTCGCGTCGTTGCGCGCTGCGTGTTTCTGTTTGTTTGCCAGCAGCTTGGCGGGTGGATGGGAGCGCGTAGGCCCCTTCGCCTCCTTGCTGCATCGAAGGAGGAAATGACCATGAGTGACCTTTTCTTGGGAACTGACCTCTTCAGCGAACTTGACCGCATGCAAAGGCAGATGGCGAGTTTGTTCGGCGGCTTCCCGTCCAGCCTTCGTACCGGACGCTTCGGGGCCTTTCCACCCGTCAATATCGGCTCCACGGACGACTCCATCGAAATCGTCGCATTCGCACCGGGCATCAAGCAAGACAAGCTCGAGGTGTCGATCGACAAGGGCTTGCTGACCATCAGCGGCGAGCGCGAGGCGGCGTATCCCGAGGACGATCCGGAGGCAAGGCTATACGCGCAAGAGCGGTTTGCCGGCACGTTCCGGCGCGTGGTCGAGTTGCCACAGGGTGCCGATCCCGACAAGGTGCAGGCGCGCTACGCCAATGGCTGCTTGTCCATTAGTGTGGGCAAGCGCGAGTCGTCAAAGCCGCGGGCAATCGCGATCCAGTAATGCCAGGAGACTGCCATGAACGATAGTACCGAAGTCGCCAAGCGCGACCCGAACGCGCTGGCACAACACGAGGAAGACCGGTCGACGCCGACCATGACACTGCTCCCCGCAGTCGACATCATCGAGGACCGCAGCGGCGTCACCCTCTGGGCCGATCTGCCAGGCGTGACCAAGGACAAGCTCGAGGTGAATGTCCACGACGGCAACCTCAAAATCGAGGCAGAGGCGGTCGTGCCGATGCCGCCTGGGCTGCGTGTACAACACGCGGAGATTCGCCAGCCGCACTTCGCGCGGGCGTTCTCGCTGAGTCCCGACCTTGATGCGGCGAAGATCGAGGCGAACCTGCAGGACGGGGTATTGAAGCTGACGATTCCGCGTCGCGACGAGGCCCGCCCGCGCCGCATTGAAGTCACCGTGGCGTGATGTGCCTCAGCTGAGGGCCTAGCTACGTTGCGGAGCTGGCGACGGTGGCGTCCGCGCGGATGCCACCGCCGAGCGGCGTGGAGCCGGCGGACAGCATTGTCAGCTCCGGTGCCACAACCCGCCGCGCCGGATCCGAGAAAGCGTCCGCCCCGGCTTCTCTTGGCGGGGGCACCGAAACACAGAGGCGTCGAATGGAGGACAACATGAAAACGGAACTGGGGAAATGGAACCCCTTCAAATTCTTGCGCAGGACGTCGACCGACAAGCCACTGGGGGCAGAGACCTCCAACGCTCCGGCGCCCCGGCACTGGCAGCCAGACTGGCCGGATGTGTCGCGGTTCTTTTCCGGCGATCCCTGGCGAGCGATGGGTGAGTTCCTGCACGAGCCGCTCGCGAGCTTCGGCGGTTTGGATCGTTGGTTCGGCGACTTCAGTTCCTCTCGCTTCCAGCCGCGGATCGACGTGGTCGATGATGGTACCGCGCTGAGGATCACCGCCGAGCTGCCCGGCATGGAGCGCGAGGAGGTGCAGACGAGCATCGAAGATGGCGCGCTGGTGCTGCGCGGCGAGAAAAAGCAGGACATTCGGAGCGAGGAAGATGGCTGCTACCGCCTGGAGCGGGCGTATGGCGCGTTCATGCGCAGCATTCCGCTGCCGGATGGCCTCGATCTGGACCACGTCGATGCCCGATTCGAACGAGGGCTGCTAACACTGCGCCTATCCAAGTCAGGCGCGCAGCCACCTGCTGCCGTCAGGAAAATTGAGATCAAGTAAGCGACTCGAAAATTGAGGAGCCTGAAGGGAATGTCTTGCGTAACAGACTGCGACGTATAGTCGGTTTGTCAACGGCTAGGCGTTCCGGCAAATCGGTGAATGGAGCTTAGGAGGTAACGATGGAATTTGATTCTGATTGGCTTACGCTGGGTAGACATCGGCTGAGGCTCAGGTGTGCACGCGGATTTCCTACGGAGAAAACACGGACAGTGGCGGAACTGGCGAGGATCGCCATCGAAAACAACTTGAGTGCAGCCGCTCGCCTAGTTGAAGTGTCCGCGACTGGACCAGGGGAAAACGCTTACACGATCACCGTTGGCACGACCTTCCCGAAAGACAGGGAAGCGGCTACCCATCTTGAGTTGGCGCTGGCCACGATGTTAGGCATTCCGGCCGACCACCTCAATATGGAGGTGGAAGTCATCAGCCAGGCTGAAGTGGATACACATTTTGGCGTGTATGAACGATGCCTGGCAGAAAAGCTTGGCATCGTGTTGCCCATTCAGTGAGATGCCAATGGATACGGCCAAATCCGCTGTGGCATAACCAAAGGTGGAGTACTGAAGGGGAGCGCGAGGCGTGCGGGCCGTGGTGAACAGTCAAACTTACAGGGAATTTCCGGGTTGGGAGGCGCTAGTCGCTTGAGCATCATGAGTAAGATCATCGGAATCGATCTCGGCACCACAAACTCGTGCGTGTCCTTGATGGAAGGCACCCAGGTCAAAGTCATCGAGAATTCCGAAGGCGCACGCACGACGCCGTCGATCGTCGCCTATATGAACGACGGCGAAATCCTCGTCGGCGCGCCCGCCAAGCGGCAGGCCGTGACGAATCCAAAGAACACGCTGTTTGCCGTCAAACGGCTGATTGGCCGCCGCTACGAGGACAAGGAAGTACAGAAGGACATCGGCCTGGTTCCCTTCACGATCTTCAAGGCTGGCAACGGCGATGCGTGGGTCGAAGTGCAAGATAAGAAGCTCGCCCGCCCCAGGTCTCAGCGGAAGTGCTGCGCAAGATGAAGAAGACCGCCGAAGACTATCTCGGCGAAGCTGTCACCGAGGCCGTCATCACGGTTCCCGCCTATTTCAACGATAGCCAGCGGCAAGCGACGAAGGACGCCGGCCGCATAGCCGGTCTCGAAGTCAAGCGCATCATCAATGAGCCGACCGCGGCCGCTCTCGCGTTTGGGCTCGACAAGAAGGACAGCACAGACCGCAAGATCGCCGTGTTCGACCTTGGCGGTGGCACCTTCGACATTTCAATCATCGAGATCGCCAATGTGCAAGGCGAGAAGCAGTTCGAAGTGCTCTCGACGAACGGCGACACTTTCCTCGGCGGCGAAGATTTCGACCAGCGGATCATCGACTACATCATCCGCGAGTTCAAGAAGGATCAGGGTGTTGACCTGTCGAAGGACGTCCTGGCGCTGCAACGCCTGAAGGAGGCGGCGGAGAAGGCCAAGATCGAACTCTCATCCAGCCAGCAGACAGAAATCAGCCTGCCGTACCTCACGGCCGACGCCAGCGGTCCGAAGCATCTCAGCCTGAAGCTCACGCGTGCCAGACTCGAAGCCCTCGTTGAAGACCTGATTGAGCGCACGATGGAGCCGTGCCACATCGCCATCAAGGACTCCGGGGTGGCGCTGGACAAGATCGACGACGTGATCCTGGTGGGCGGGACGACACGCATGCCGAAGGTGCAAGACAAGGTCAAAGCGCTCTTTGGGCGCGAGCCGCGCAAGGACGTCAATCCCGATGAGGCGGTGGCAGTGGGCGCAGCGATCCAGGGCGCGGTGCTCACCGGTGACCGCAAGGACGTGTTGCTGCTCGATGTCACTCCGCTGTCGCTCGGCATCGAGACGCTGGGCGGCGTGATGACCAAAATGATCAACAAGAACACAACTATCCCGACCAAGTTCTCTCAGGTCTTCTCCACGGCCGAAGACAACCAGGCATCGGTGACCATCAAGGTCTTCCAAGGCGAGCGCGAGATGGCCTCCGGCAATAAGCTGCTGGGCGAATTCAACCTCGAAGGCATTGCTCCGGCGCCGCGCGGCGCGCCGCAGATCGAGGTGACGTTTGACATCGACGCCAATGGCATCCTACACGTGTCGGCCAAGGACAAGGCCACGGGCAAGGAGAATAGAGTCACAATCAAGGCGAATTCCGGTCTTTCCGAAAGGGAAATCGAAAAATGGTGCAGGATGCAGAGGCACACGCCGCCGAGGACCGGCGGCTGCGGGAGTTGATCGATGCGCGCAACCATGGCGATACTTTGGTGCACAGCACGCGTAAGGCGCTGGCCGAATATGGTGAGAAGCTGGAACCGGGTGAGAGGGCGAAGATTGAATCTGCGATTAGTGAACTAGAGACGGCGCTAAAGACCTCCGACAAGGCCGAGATCGACTCCAAGATGCGAGCGCTCGCCGCGGCATCGCAAAGACTCGGGGAAAAGATCTACGCGGACGTGCAGGATGCGGATGGAGGCACCAATTCGAATGACTCCACCGGCGCCCGGGACGCAGCCAACGAGAAGAAAGGCGAGGAGGTGACAGATGTCGAATTCAAGGACGCGAATGCCAAACGGTAAGCCAGCCGACGCCATACGCGTCCGGGCTTGGGGAGTGTCCTAGACGCGGAGGGATTTGGCCAGGCACCGGACACTTGATTGGAGGCGAACCATGCGCACTTCCAAGACTGACTCGCGATGCGCGAGCGCCAACGAGATCCGCGAGATTGTCGGTCCAATTGATGGCGAAGTGATGGCACGAATTCTGGAAATAGAACCATCCATTGAGGACGTGCAACGGGCCTGCTGTTGGTTGTGCACCGACAATGACCGATCCCGCGACTCTAAGTTCGATCTGGGAGGAAAGACGGAGCGGGTGCTCGAAATTCTTGACGATGAGCTTCCGGATTTCGATTCGTCTGGCCATCCCAGAATCCAAGGTAGACGCCCAGGGTGTTCGTGTGATTATCTGTATCAATGATACTGACTGTCCAATGCAGGCGACGAAATCTGTCTTGCCAGTCAGAGTTGATGGGATAGTCAATAGACGAACTGGTCCGGCTAGCCTCGGCGCCAATGCTTCGGGCAACTGAGGACAGTTATGAGGCTGACATGCGTGTCGGCGCCCGAACTAGCGAGGAATAAAGCCAGGGACCACCGCCCGACTGAGGCGGCTCGGATGTGGCACGTTGATTGTAATGGCTGCGGAGTCGCGGCTTCAGTGAAATGGCCCCTATCCGACTCTCCTGCCAGACCGTAGAGGAGGATACGATGAACACTGACCCGAAGAAGTGGAGTCCCTTCAAGTTCCTTCGTGGCGCGGGGCGCAAGTCCGATGCGGACAGCCCGGAAGACCCACCGACCAGCGAGCAATGGCACGCCATTTGGCCTGAAATTCCCAGTTTCTTCTCGCGCGAACCGTGGCGTGAAGCTGAAGAGTTCTTTCACAAGCCGTTCGCCGGGCGCGGGGTCCTGGAGCGATGGTTTGGCGACTTCAGTTCATCGCACTTCCAGCCGCGCATCGACGTGGTCGATGAAGGGCAGGTGCTGCGAGTAACGGCCGAGCTGCCCGGAATGGATCGGGAAGATTTGAACGTTACTGTGGAGGATGGGGGGCTCGTGTTACGTGGCGAGAAAAAACAGGACGTGCGCAGCGAGGAGGACGGCTGCTATCGGCTTGAGCGCGCGTATGGAAGCTTCATACGCATGATTCCGATGCCGGAAAGCGCCGACCCTGCTCACACCCTAGCGAAGCTCGACAACGGTGTGCTCACATTGACCGTACCGAAAGGGGAATCGTCGCGATCTGCAGGCCAAACGATCGAAATAATAGGCTAGTGGCAAGTGTCGATGGCGTCGAGATGTCGCAGACTCAACGAATAGGCGACGTCCCAGCGTACGAAGGCAGCATCACGTCCAGCGGGTATTCAACTGCAATGGGCAGGTCATCGGCATCAATGCACAGATTTACACCGAGACCGGGGTATCAGGGGCAGTCCCTCGCCATTCCCATCAACCTAGCCACGAAAGTCGAAGTCGAGTTGCTGACCCACGGCAAGGTGACGCGTGGGCAGGTGGGCATCGGCATCCAGGAGGTCGACCAGGGACTGGCACCGAGCACTCCGCGAACCGTTTGGCCTGCCGCGACCCGCGGGAGCGCACATCGCCTTGGTTGAGCCCAGTACGCCCGCGGCTGCGAGCGGACTCGGGCCGGGTTGGGTCACGCAGGGGACAACGTGATTTTCGTCGCGTAGAACGGCGATGTCCCGTGGTTGCACTCGTCTGGCGCGATCGCCAGCATCCTTGGCGATCACAGCCGCCTTGAGAAACTTTCTGGCGTGGGCGGGTGTCGGGTATTTCGACGAAAGCGAGTTTCGTACCGAAATGATAGTACAGGGATAATCAAGCTTATCTCTGCACTAACGACGACCGTGCGTCCATCCGTTCGGCTTCACCGATCTGCGCGGTGGGTGACGGTCTCAGAACGACCCAACACGGTCGCTTGTAGCTCCTCCCTTAGTCGGCAGGATCTAGTCGCAGAGCGGACATCGATCTGTACGAAAAGTCGAGACTTGCAAAGTCTCTCCTGGACGCTTTCAACCGCTCATCGATTGCCACGCCAGGCGCCCTGTAACAGTGCCTAGCGCACCAATACAGCAAAAGTAGCCCTCCATTTGCACCGCGCCCGCTCGTCGGGAAAACACCTATCACGGTAGTTATCTTCGGCACATTAGATCTGCTAATCTGGTATACCTAAACATATGATTGGTGAACCAGAGGAGTGATCATGCACGCCTGACCAGAGCCCCGATCCGAACCTGTCGGAACGAGGCACCCCTCGAGAGGTGTCCGGTCGGTTGGCTGGATCGAACGTGTCCACGTGACACGTGCAGTAAAAAATAGAGCCCCCAAAACATCAGGCCTAGATTCCCACCCCTCTCCAGTGCACGGAACTGGGACGCCTTCCTATTTCCAGGAGGTCGTCGAACTGTTTCATTTACTTTGGAGATTCGAAATGCAACCGAGTGGCGTTGATAAAAATTGGGAGGCCTGCCTCTCCTGATTCTCGGCTGTCAGCACGTGATGGTGATGTATGCAGGTGCGGTGGCGATCCCACTGGTGCTTGGCGCAGCCCTGAAGCTGCCGAAGGAGCAGGTCGCCTTCCTGATCAATGCGGACCTTTTTGCATGCGGCTTGGCTACCATCATCCAGTCACTGGGTGTTGGTCTATTCGGTATCCGTCTTCCCGTAATGATGGGCGTGACGTTCACGGCAATTGGACCGATGATCGCTATCGGCAGCGATCCCAACGCTGGTCTGCTTGGCATCTTTGGTGCCACGATTGGTGCTGGTCTGTTTGGGATAGTCGTTGCCCCACTTGTTGGGAAACTCTTGAGGTTTTTCCCGCCGGTCGTAACCGGTACGGAGATTCTCGCTGTTGGGTTGTCGCTCATGGTTGTAGCTGCCGCCTGGTCAGCAGGAGGATTCGGCAACCCCGACTTCGGCAATCCGCTCTACCTTGGTATTGCAGCTACCGTCCTGGTATCGATTCTTCTGTTGGTGCGGTACACCCGCGGATTTCTCAACAACATTGCCATCTTGCTTGGTCTGGCCATCGGCTTTCTCATTTCCGGAGCTGCTGGACAAGTATCCCTCGGAGAACTGAACGAGGCACCTTGGTTCGGTTTCATTCTGCCGTTCCACTTTGGCGCGCCAAAGTTCAGCTTCTGGCCCATTGCAGCGATGTGCATCGTGATGCTGGTGACGTTTATTGAGTCGACGGGCATGTTTCTCGCACTTGGTGAGATCGTCGAGAAGCCGGTCTCGGAGAAGGACTTAGTTCGGGGATTCCGCGCCGATGGCGTTGGCACGATGATTGGGGGCATCTTCAATACGTTCCCCTACACATCCTATGCGCAGAACGTTGGCTTGGTCAGCGTTACCGGGGTCAGGAGCCGTTGGGTATGTGCTACCGCCGGCGTCATCTTGATGGTCCTGGGCCTGTTTCCAAAAGTCGCTGTCCTCGTTGCGTCGATTCCACCGTTCGTTCTTGGTGGTGCCGGTATCGTGATGTTCGGCATGGTCACTGCGAGCGGCATCAAAGTGCTGGCTCGTGTGGATTTTCACAACGTAAAGAACCTGTACATCGTTGCCATCAGCATCGCGCTAGGCATGCTTCCTGTCGTGTCGCCGAAATTCTTCTCGCGGCTTCCACACGAGCTTGCTCCAATCCTGGAGAGTCCGATCCTTCTAACGGCTATCTCGGCAATTCTCCTGAACATCTTCTTCAACGGACTCGGTGACGCAAAGGAAGCACGAGCTTCACTGATGGCGACCGCCAAAGAAGCAGACCTCTAACAATTCCCCTCGAATCGCCATCGCACTCTTTGTGCGATGGACCTCTCGTGCTGAGACCTTTATCCGGAGGTCGCAAGGGGAGTCCTTTGCCTATTTGATGTCATTTTTGAACGGTAAAGGCGACGCTTGAGAGGATCGAGGGACGATTTCCGGAAGTATCAATCCTCACCTTAGAGCCATGAAAACTCAATTTCGATTCAGGAACACTCGGGTCGCCACGCTCACATTCTTCTCGGGAGCGATGTTGGCGAGCAGCGCGATGGCGCAGTCCAGCGTAACGTTGTATGGACAGGTCGATAGCTACATCGGCACAACGCGAACACCAGGGAGTGCTCGGTCATACATCGTTGGCGGCGGGGGCATGCAGACGTCCTACTGGGGATCAAAGGCACCGAAGACCTTGGTGGCGGTACAAAGGCGATTTTCGACCTCAATGCGTTTCTGCGGGTGGATACCGGGAAAGGCGGGAGCTACGATGGAGAACCATTCTTTGCCCGCAACGCTTATGTGGGCATGGAAACTCAAGCTACGGCACCGTCCGACTGGGTCGTAACACAACACCCTACTTTGTCTCTACCATCCTTTTCAACCCGATGATCGACTCATATGTCTTCGGGCCGGCAATTAGCCACACCTACCTCTCTGCAAACAACGGCACGTTATTCGATCCAGGCATCTTGGGTGACACCGGCTGGGTCAATTCTGTCGTCTACTCCACTCCCAATTTCAACGGGTTGACCTTCAACGCAATTTACGCGTTCGGTGAGCAACCAGGTTCCATCGGCCAGAATAAGTGGGGCGGAAATGTCACCTACTTCAAGGGCCCCCTCGCTGCCACCGTTGCGTTTCAGCAGGTCAAATTCAACACAACGCCAGGTGATGTCACCTCTCCAGGTTCGCTTGTTGGCTTCCGCAAACAGAACGCGGCGCAGGCGGGCATCAGCTACGACTTCAGCGTTGTCAAAGTTTACGCTCAAGGGCAGTACATCAAGTCGGACGTGAACGGCCCTTCCGGGAATCTGAAGCACATTGATGCCTTAGCCGGCGTCGCGATTCCGATAGGCGCTGGTAGCCTGCTCCTCACTTACGCCTACGGTAAGTCGGAAAACGACATTGCTTCCTTCCGGCGAAACACGGGATCGATCGCGTACGACTACAACCTGTCGAAACGGACGGATCTATACGCTGCCTACTACTACGACAAGTTGACCGGGCAGGCTCATGGTGACACAGCCGGAGTTGGCATCCGTCACAAGTTCTGACAGCACACGACAAGGTCGGCCAGTCTTTGGACTGGCCGCTTGCATTTGCGAAGCATGGGGAGGCTGAAAGTCGTGAGGCGGAGGAAAGATCGTCGCCTTAGGGTTGAGCGCCTTTTCCTAAAAAAGGGCGAGGGCATGGAGCCCTCGCTAACCCCTACTACACGGATCGGTGCATGCTGGCTATCGCCAGCCGAATACATTCAGCGGGCGATATTGCCGCGATACTGATCAACAAACTCTGACGCCGTCTTGCCCTTCTTCGCTTCGAAGATTGCCGAGCGCTCCGCATAGAGCTCACGAACGAATGTAGCGACCAGACAGCTATCGGCAAACATGTCATATCCCCAACCCAGGCCGTACGCTCCAAGGTTGATGTTGTCGATGGTCATGACGCGCATGTTCGAGTCATCGGTCGAGAGATACTGATCGATGACCTTGCGAACCAGCTCTTTGGTGCATGCCAGCTTGTGCGCATGCCATACGTCGGTATGCCATTCGCCAGGCTTCGGCAAGCTGAACGGATACTGGATCGACCGACCTGGACGGTCGTAGCCCAGGCCATCCCAAGGACCTGACTCGAAGGCCAGCCAGTTCACGGGGCCATTAGGGCGGCCGGACGGACTTGCGTCCAATGAACCATGTTGCGCTGCAGCCATTCATCGGCGAAGCTGTCATCGTTGAACGGGTCCAGCTTCCTGATGGCTTCGGCATCGCCTCGCATCTGTGATACCGCGTGCTCAACTTCGTTTTCGATCTTGAAGATGCAATGGCTGTAGTCCATGCAGAAGTTGAAGGGAACGCCTTGCTTCTCCACCAGGCCGGCAACCTTCAAGACACGGCGGAAGTCCTCGGACCACATGTCAACGTGGCTTTCGTACGTGACCGTGATGCCGCGGGCTTCAGCGTACTCGTACGTATTCAAGTACGAAACAGCAACCTCTTCGTCGGTCACATAATGGCCGTCCGCATGTTTGGCCCAAACCATGAGGTTATGGAATTTGGCATCGACTTCGCGCGTGCGCTCGATGTTGCCTTGATCTTGTCTTCGTCGACACCCAGGGTATAGGTCCAGCTTCCCGTCAGCACTGGCAGATTGTAGTGCTGGCTCGCCTTGATATATTCGTCCAGCTCTTTGTCACTCGCAGGGATACGGTCGACGAAGTCCCACAGCCCGCTTTCCTTCTGCAGGCGAAATTGCTCCATTACCGGCAGCTCGATTTCAGATACCGGCGCCTCGATGGAAGATGGTTGTACGCCTCGACCGGCACAGCCGAGCAGGAACATTGGCTTCATTGGAACTCCTCTTTTCGGATGCTTTTGACTACAGAGTCGTCGACTCGTCGATGACGTTGGATCGCAGTACTGCCTGGAACTCCTCCTTGCCACGGAGAGCGGCTTGACAGAGTTCGCGGTGCCATTTGCGATACTGGATAGAGACCTTGTCAGTGGCGACGGATATCTCGCCTGCCGAGATCTCGGCAGGCCATTGCGATTGAATTACCGGCTGATCCTCTTCCAGGACGCGTTTCTGGAACGCAAGGTGCATGTGGTCCGGCTGACCATCGGTCTCGCGAGCGATGATCATGAAGTTGCGGCAGGTCTTGTCGTCCACTGGGGACGCTGTTGTCCACAACACGAACCGTGAGTTGTCCTTCCAGAGCTTGATCTCGAGGTTGATCCCGTACGGCATCGTGCATCGGTAGTCGAAGTCTCCCATCGGCGCCTCTTCAGGGATGCCTTCCATTTCACGAGGCGGAGCCAGCTTGAACTGCAACTCTCCGTCGATTCGGTTGACCTGCACGGCAGGGTGGCTGGCAAAGAACGGGTCGTACAGAGTGCCCGGATGAACGAACGCGAAGTGCGAAAAGTCGGTGAAGTTTTCCCAGCGTCGCTCGGCGACCGTGTTCCACAGATAGGAGTCGGCGACGATCGTCTGCATGCCGGGCTTGTCCCAATCACTGAAGTACGGGATCTCAGTACAGTCGAAGCTATTGTCGAGACGTACCCATACGATCGAGTATTTCACCTCGCACTCGTAGGCATTCAGCTTGGCGCGGGAGGAATGGCCTTTTCCGGGCAAGCGGGGACAAGCTTGCAAATCCCTTCGTTGTCGTATTGCCATCCGTGATAGGGACAAGCCAGGAAGTCTTTCCCGTCTCGCTTGCTCACCCTGCCAAGAGAGAGCTTGGCTGATCGGTGCGCGCAACGGTCGCTCGCGGCCACGAGCTTTCCATTCAAGCGAGCCAGTACGATGGACTCGCCCAACAGCGTGATGGCCATCGGACCATGGCCGGACGCATTGGCGCGTTCGAATTCAGCCACGGTGCAAACCGGATGCCAGAAGTGGCGGAGATAAGTCTTGTCCTCGAGAAGAGGCCTGTACTGCTCGTTCATGATCGAAGCTCCAGTGGGGGATCTGTTTTGTGAAGCCAAAACTACTACTCTGGGAAGCCAAATGTCTTATCTGGTATACCAGACTATAGAGCGTAATTTGGACCGGCAATCAGGGATTACCCGTCTTGGGGATGCTCACTTGCTTCGGGATATGGCACGAACTGTGCCATGGTCAGGGGGACGGACGTTCCGTTGGGACGTGGCCGTGAGGAGCGTTGGTAGCCTTGGTTCTCGGCTAACCATGCACGAGAACGGGTATGCAGCCGCGGGAGCTAGCCCATCTTGGTGCGGCGCGTCACAGCTTTAGTGCCAAATGACGCGCTTGATGTACCATCTAGAAATTCTGGTCGACCAGACAATTGCTGCGCCGAGCCGACGGTAGCAGTCACGCGACAACATCATGCTAACCCAGAAAATTGTAGGCACCATCTCCGATGCGATCTACCACCGTCGTCTTCCGCCGGGGACAAAGCTGAACGAGCGAGACATTGCGGATTTGTTTGGCGTCAGTCGCACAGTCGTCCGGCAGGCGCTTATCCGCTTGTCGCAAGACGGGCTGGTAGAAATCTCCCCAAGCGCTCTTCATCTGTCTGGCGGCCGACTTTCGACGACGCGTTTGAACTCTACCAAATGCTCCTGGTGCTCGAGAGTGGCGTGATCGACCAAGTGATCAAGATCATCACTCCCGAACAACTCAAAGCGCTGCGGGCGCATACGGGGAAGGAACGGGTTGCATTCGAGAAGGGGAAGCACGACCAGGGGACAAGCTTGGGCGGGAATTTCACTCTCTCCTGCTGTCCTTTTTGAACAACGAGACACTGAACCAAATTCACTCGCAACTGCGACGCCGCGAAGCGCTGATCAACGCGATGTTCCGTGTTGGCTTTGACTACTGCCAACTGCGCGACGAGCACGGGAAGCTCGTGGAGTGCCTCGAGAAGAAAGACGCCACTGCGGCCAAAGAGTTGCTGGCATCGCACTACAACCTGGTGATCAGAGGTTACCGATTCGACGCCTCCGCACCTCCTGAGATCGACCTCAAAGCTGTCCTCGCCATCTAAGCTGTCCTCGCAATAGACCCGGCCGCCTTGAGCGGCCCTGGTCTACTTCACGCCGTATCTCGGCAATTCTCCCGCTAAGTATTTTCCCCAAGTGCAAACTGCTTTGCGCTTTGGGTTCTTCTGATATACATTCTGGTATACCAGTTTAGCAAACTAACAAGCCACGGCAGGAGGGCAGTGAAAGCAGATCAGGTGCTGTTCGAAGATTGGCATCCCGTTGCGGCGCTGGAGGATGTTCTTCCCAGCCGGCAATATCTAACGCGGCTGCTCGGCCGCTCGGTGACATACGACGTGTCGCCCGATGGCGAGATCCAGGCAAACTGGACCGACGAGGGCATTGTTCGGCCGGTGTCATGCAAGCGTGCCTACGGAACGCTGTGGTTTTCGTTCTCGTCATCGCCACGCGACTTGTTTCCGGTGCCAGAGTTTGCGGAAGCAGATCGTCGGGTTGTCAGCGCTGGATCGACGCGCGTAAATGTGTCGGGGCTTCGCGCCATCGAAAATTCTTGGACATGGCACATTTTCCGTTCGTGCATACGGACATCCTTGGTGCTGAACCGCTCACCGAGGTGCTGCCTTACAACGTACGGATCGACGAAGAACTGGATGAAGTCATCGCCACGGAGTGTCGATTCGCTCAGCCCCGTGCGTCGGCCACAGCGGTCGAGCCCATCGAGACCCAGTACGTCTACCGCGTGACGCGCCCCAACGTTGCCATCCTTTACAAGACCTGTCCTCCGGATCCGCAGCGTTGGGATGTCCTCTGCTTGTTCGTACAGCCTGTCGATGAGGACTGGTGTATCGCGCACACGATCATGTGCTACGTCGACGATATCAACTCCGACGAACAGCTTCGTCGCTTTCAGCAGACGATTTTTGGGCAGGATCTGATGATCTTGATCAACCAGGTTCCCAAACGGCTGCCGTTAGCGGCCAGTCGTGAGAACCCTGTCCGAGCAGACGTACTTGCAACCGCTTACCGCAGGTGGCTTCGCGAAAGCGACTTGCACTACGGCGCGATTCGCGGTTGAGCGAACGAATAGAGAGTCCTCCAAAATGAAATCATTAGATACGAATCGCTGGTATCCGATCGCCAGTGCCACGGATCTTCCGTCGCGCCACGTTTATCAGACAAGCCTCGCAGGTCAAGAACTCGCCCTTTGGCGCGATGACAATGGCATGGTCAATGCCTGGGAGAACCGTTGCCCTCATCGCGGGCTACGCCTGTCGCTGGGCGTGAACCTCGGTAACGAACTGAGGTGCCAGTATCACGGGTGGACGTATGAGACCGGCAGCGGTGGTTGCACTTTCGTTCCCGCCCACCGCGAAGCAACTGAGCCGAGCTCTGCTTGCGTTGCCACCTTCGCCGTGTCCGAAAAGGACGGGTTGGTATGGGCGTCTCTCGGAACGCCGCTGGTCGAACCTGAAGCCCTGCAACTGGGCTATCCCGGGCAGGTCCGGACAGGCCTTCGCAGCCTTCCGATCAATGCATCGCAAGAAGAAGTCAGCGAAGCGTTGCTTGCACAGGCCAACCGATTCTCGGAAGTACTGGATGGCGAGTCGCGCGCCGAAGTGATTGCAGACGGATTGATTCGAATCGAACGACACCAGGAGTCGAAGGTATTGGTGTTCCTTCTGCAGCCGACCTCTGGGCAGAAGTGCATCGTGCACACAATGGTCTTCGCGGCGAATACCGCGACCGTGGGTTTCAGGACTCACTTCTCAACGATTCTTACGGAGTTCCGCCGCGCAATGGAGGCGACGCATGCCAGTGCGCCGAAGATCGAGAAATCCATGCGACGGCGCCGGTTGCAGCGGAAGTGCCTGCGGTGGTGGTGCCGTTCCCTCGGCCTGCGTCAACCGAATTCAAATGCGAAGTCACCGCCCGCCTGCAGGAAACCGAAGACATTATCTCGCTGTGGCTGAAGCCTAAGGGCCGGACGATGCCGCAGCTCTCGCCTGGCATGCATATCAGCGTGACTACCCCGGCTGGATGTGTACGGCAATACTCCGTGGTCAACAGTCCAAGTGAGCGTGACTCATTCATCATCGGCGTAAAGCGCGAGGCGATGTCCCGGGGCGGTTCCGAATCCATGCATGCGCAGGTGAAGGAGGGAACCGAACTCTCCATTACGGTACCACGCAATGCGTTCCCTCTTATTCGAAACGGAAAGCGCCCGGTACTTATCGCCGGCGGCATTGGCATAACACCGATTCTCGCCATGGCCCAGGCGCTGCAGGCTGGAGGCGATGACTTTGAGTTGCACTACTTTGTCAGGGGAGCAGAGCATTCGCCATTCGGCGAGCGCTTGCGCGACTTGGGTCCGAGCGTCCATCTTTACGCAGGCCTGGATGGCGTTGCGACTCGCGAGAAGCTGATGGCCATGCTCGCCGCCGTAGACCCTGCCCAAACAGAGGTTTACACATGCGGGCCGGGGGTGATGATCAACTGCGTAAGCGAAGTTGCCGCGGCGCGGGGCATCCCCGAAGAGTCCATTCGCTTCGAACTTTTCAAGAATGACGACATCCCGACGGGCGGCGATTCGTTCGAGGTGGAACTCGCCAAGTCCGGAAAGTCTTTCAGTGTGCCGTCAGACAAGAGCCTGCTGAAGGCGTGCTGGGAGAACGGGGTAACCATCGAGGCATCCTGCGAGCAGGGCGTCTGCGGAACCTGCATGACCGGCGTCCTCAGTGGCGACCTGGAGCACCATGACACGTATCTCTCCAAGGCGGAGCGCGAAAGCGGGAAGTGGATCATGCCGTGCGTGTCGCGTTGCAAGAACGGCAAGATCGTCCTGGACATTTAAAGAGAACCCCCATGATTACGCTTTACGACTACGAGCTATCCGGCAACTGCTACAAGGTTCGTCTGTTGCTCAACATTCTGGGAATTGACTACCAGAACGAACCGGTCGAGTTCTACCCAAGCAGACAGCACAAGTCCGACGCATTCTTGCGGGTCAATCCCTTGGGGCAGCTACCGGCACTGACGGACGGCGATTTTCGATTCGGGACGCGCAGGCGATTCTTGTCTATTTGGCCAAGCGTTACGACACGTCGAACCTTTGGTACCCGGTCAGCGATGCCCGCCTTGCGGGTGAAGTGCAAATGTGGCTGTCTTTCGCAGATAGCCTGACCGGCTCCATTTCTGCGGCGCGTCTTCATGATCTGTTTTTCTTCGACTTTGATGCTGAAGCTTGCAGGAAGAGGTCCCACGAGTTGCTGCGCATACTGGATGAACACCTTTGGCGGCGCGAGCAAATGGGCGGGAAGTTTCTTTGCGACGCTTCGCACCCCACGATTGCGGATATTGCGTGCTTCCCATATATCGCTTTGTCCGATGAGGGTGGCGTATCGCTCGGCGATTACCCCGCAGTCCGTCGGTGGACCGATCAGATCAAGCGGCTACCCGGCTTCATCGTGATGTCCGGCGTTTTTCCCACTTCACGTCAGCTCGACGAGCCAGCAGCGGCTGTAGTTGCGATGCGTTGAATGAATTGTCTGTCCGCAGGCGTGCCATCGAAGCGACTTGATGGCACGCCTGCCCTGCGCGGGATACCGCTCAATTCTTAGATATCTCAATCGGAAGGTTATTTGAAGATGAAAACGAAAGCTGCTATTGCCTGGAAAGCTGGCGCCCCCCTTAGCGTTGAAGAAGTGGACCTGGCGGGTCCGCGAGCTGGCGAGGTGCTCGTCGAGATCAAAGCAACGGGTGTATGCCACACCGACTACTACACACTCTCGGGCGCAGATCCCGAGGGTATCTTCCCCGCCATCCTGGGCCACGAAGGTGCCGGTATCGTGACGGAAGTTGGGCATGGCGTGACCTCGCTCAAGCCAGGCGATCACGTGATCCCTCTGTACACGCCGGAATGCCGGCAGTGCAAGTTCTGCCTGTCGCAGAAGACGAATCTCTGTCAGTCGATTCGTGCAACACAGGGCAAGGGTCTCATGCCCGATGGCACGGCGCGCTTCTCGATCGACGGCACGCCGATCTTCCACTACATGGGGACGTCGACCTTCGCGAACCATATCGTGGTTCCCGAAATCGCCCTCGCAAAGATTCGCCCGGACGCCCCTTTCGACAAGGTCTGCTATATCGGCTGCGGCGTGACGACCGGTGTAGGCGCAGTGCTGTTCACGGCAAAGGTGGAGGCCGGTGCGAACGTGGTGGTATTTGGTTTGGGCGGGATCGGGCTGAACGTTATTCAGGCAGCCAAGATGGTCGGCGCCAACAAGATCATTGGGGTCGACTTGAACCCTGGTCGGGAAGCAATGGCTCGGAAATTCGGCATGACCCACTTTGTGAACCCGAGGGACGTTGAAAACGTCGTCGATCACATCATCCAATTGACAGACGGAGGCGCAGACTATTCCTTCGAGTGCATCGGCAATACGAAGGTCATGCGCCAGGCACTGGAGTGCTGCCACAAGGGTTGGGGCAAATCCATTGTCATCGGTGTCGCCGAGGCCGGCGCCGAAATCTCGACTCGTCCGTTCCAGTTGGTGACAGGTCGTGAGTGGAAGGGCTCTGCATTCGGTGGCGCTCGTGGTCGGACGGATGTGCCGAAGATCGTCGACTGGTACATGGAAGGGAAACTGAACATTGACGATCTGATTACCCACAGGCTTCCGCTGGAATCGATCAACGACGCCTTCGATCTGATGAAGAGCGGCGAGTCGATCCGTTCGGTGGTGCTCTACTAGGTACCATCATGAGCAACTTGAAGCCAGTATCTGAGCACGCCTGCTTCGGCGGCCTGCAACGGTTCTACGAGCACGCATCCAAGGAGACCGGGACCAGCATGCGCTTCTCGGTGTACTTGCCGCCGCAAGCCTTGAGAGGGAGCGCTGCCCGGCGCTCTTCTATCTGGCTGGGCTTACCTGCACGGAGGAGACGTTTGCGACGAAGTCTGGCGCTCAACGGGTCGCCTCTGAGCTTGGTTTGGTGTTGGTGGCCCCCGACACGAGCCCGAGAGGGGTCGAGATTGCAGGAGATCGGGAGAGTTGGGACTTTGGTGTGGCAGCGGGCTTCTACGTCGATGCCACAGACGCGCCATGGGCCACAAACTACCGCATGTATAGCTACGTTGTCCGCGAGCTCTTCAGCGAGGTAATGGAGAACTTCCCTGTCGATCAACGACGGGTCGGAATCTTCGGGCACTCGATGGGTGGTCACGGCGCTCTGGTGATCGCTTTGCGGAATCCGGACCAGTTTCGATCCGTCTCGGCGTTTGCGCCAATTGCCAACCCGGTGGCATGCCCATGGGGTATCAAAGCCTTCACTCGATATCTCGGCGTTGAGCAAAGTAAGTGGACGGACTACGACGCGACGCTGCTGATTCGGCGAGCCGGGCGCGCCGTCTTCCCAGGCGGAATACTGATCGACCAAGGACTTGATGACAAATTCCTGGAAGAACAGTTGTATCCGGAGACTCTCCGCGCAGCATGCGAGATAGCAGGCCAACCGCTGAGGCTGCGCAAACATCCTGGGTATGACCACGGCTACTACTTTATTTCTTCCTTCATGGAGGACCACCTCAGGCATCACGCCTCTGAGTTAGGTTCTTGACCGTCTGATCCTTGCAGCGTGTGTCTCGCTGCTCCTTCCGGCGTTCCGGTGGGCTCCGTGGCTCCGGAACGCTTTTTTGTTGGAGATTTCATGATTCGCTTACATGATTTTGAGCTGTCGGGAAGTTGCTACAAGATTCGACTTCTCTTGAACATGCTGAGCGTTCCCTATGAGAAAGTCAGTGTGGACTATGTTGGCCAACAACATGAGTCGGCGGACTATCTCGAACTTAATCCGTTCGGGGAATTGCCTGTGCATAAGCAGCTTTCGTGATGCCGAAAGCGTGGGGATTTGAGCAAGAACGGTGATGGACGCTGGAGGGGTTCCCTCAGGGAGCGTGCATGCACGCGCCTGAGGGAAGATGTCGCCTTTATTGTGTCGAGCAATGAAGGAGACCTCAGCAGTGTGCCATGCCTTGCTACAAACGCCAGCGTTTTTGCCCTGTTGCGCCGGATCGACGAAGACTTGATGAAGGTGGCGCGAGACAGGGGCTGCTGCCATTGCGGCTCTGTGCTGCACAGTGCCAACTATCCGCGTAAGCCGCGCGGATGCCCACCGGCAGCACACCCGGACTGCAATACGCGCCTGAGCCTGTGCTGTGCCGGATGCCGCAAACGCATGACGCCCGATTCGGTGCGCTTTCTCGGCCGGCGTGTCTGGCTGGCCATTGTCCTGGTACTGCGATCGAGCCGTGCCACTGGCGCCTGCCTGGACGGCCTGCCGGCGATCAGTTGGGCCACGCTCAAGCGCTGGCGTCAGTGGTGGACCGAGACCTTCCCCAAGACCCCCGTCGGTCGGTGGCTGCGTGGCCTCATCCCGCCAACGCCCGAGCCGTTCATCTATCCCGACTGCCTGCTGCAATCGGTCGAGCACGACAGCGAAGACGAGCGTCTGGCCGCGGTGTTGCTTCTGCTGCTGGGCCCGGCCTGACCACGCTGGCTGAGGGATGCGCCAGATAGGGGAATCTCCCGCAGAACATGTCGATGGCGGGTCACCCGCACTGCCCGTAGCCTGCTCCCGTTATCCCCCAACGGAGAGTCATGTCACTATCGATTGATCATCGCAACCGATGGGCGCGCTTGCGCTTCTCGGTCATTGGCCCTTTGCTGGCTTCGCCGCCTGCCAAAGGAGAATTGCAGCAAGCGTTCCAGGCACTGGCCGCCAAGGTCTGGCGGCACCCCATCACCGGCGCCGACGTTCAGTTCGGCGCGTCTTCCATCGAACGCTGGTATTACCGGGCCCGTCACGTCCAGGATCCGGTCGATCAACTCAAGAACCGACTGCGCGACGATTGCGGCCACTTCGTCAGTCTGAGCCCAGCCATCATCGAAGCGCTGGTCGAGCAGTACCGTCAGCACCCCGGCTGGACCATGCAGTTGCATTACGACAACCTGCGCGTCGCGACCAAGGATGGCCCGGACACGCTGCCGTCCTACACCACGGTGTGCCGGTATCTGAAGGCGCAGGGTCTGGTGCGCAAGCCAACCCCGCGCTCGAGCACGGATGGGGCCATCGCTGCTGCGGCTCGCCGCGAGGCACGCGAGGTGCGTAGCTACGAGGTCGACCACGTGGCCGCGCTCTGGCACCTGGACTTCCACCATGGTTCGCGCAAGGTGCTCACCCCCGATGGGCAGTGGCACAAGCCGCTGCTGCTCTGCATTATGGACGACCATTCGCGGCTGGTCTGCCACCTGCAGTGGTTCCTCGACGAGACCACTGCCTCGCTGGTGCACGGCGTCTCGCAGGCGATCATGAAGCGAGGGCTGCCGCGGGCCATCATGACCGATAACGGCGCAGCCATGATGGCCGACGAGTTCGTCGAGGGGCTGGCCAGTCTGGGCATCCTGCACCAGACTACCTTGCCCTACAGCCCATACCAGAATGCCAAGCAGGAACGCTTCTGGGGACAGCTCGAGTCCCGGCTGATGGCCATGCTCGAAGGTGAGTCGCACCTCACCCTGGAGCAATTGAACCTCGCCACGCAGGCCTGGGTCGAGCAGGAATACCACCACAAGGAACACGCCGAACTCGAGGCGACGCCTCTGCAGCGCTACCTGTCCTGTGCCGACGTCTCGCGCCCCAGTCCCGAGGCGCTGGCCTTGCGCCGGGCCTTCCGTATCCGCCAGCATCGCCGCCAGCGCAGAACCGACGGCACCTTCACGTTGGACGGCGTGCGCTTCGAGATCCCCGGCGCTTACCGCCACCTCGAGCAAGTCTGCCTGAGCTACGCGCGCTGGGATCTCTCCCAAGTCGACCTGATCGATGCGCGCATCGGCGCGATCCTGGCCGCCGTGTTCCCGCTGGACAAGTCTGCCAATGCCGACGCACGGCGCGCGCATCTCACGGCCAAGGGTGCCTCGCCTGCTAACGAGGAACCCGCGCAGGCTGGCACTGCGCCGCTGCTGCGTCAGTTGCTCGCCGAACACGCCGCCACCGGCCTGCCGCCGGCCTATCTCCCACCCGCACCCACCAAGCTATGAATCAACCCAACCTGCTGGCCTTGTACGGTCTGAAGTTCAACCCCTTCGCCCAGGACATCCCCGTCGAGGCCGTGTTCGTGCCACCCAAGCTCGATCACTTCTGCTGGCGCATTGAGAACGGTATGGCCCGCGAAGGCGGCTTCGCCATGGTGCATGGCGACCCCGGTTGCGGCAAGAGCGTCACGCTGCGCCTGCTCCATCAGCGCCTCATGCGCGTCCCCGATCTGATGGTCGGCTCGATCGCTCACCCACAGAGCAATCTGGCGGACTTCTATCGCGAGCTCAGCGACATCTTTACCGTACCGCTCAAGCCCCACAATCGCTGGGGCGGCTTCAAGGCGCTGCGCGAGCGCTGGCTCACCCACATGGAGGCCAGCCGCCGCCGCTGCGTGCTGCTCATCGATGAAGCCCAGGAGATGGCGGTGCCAGCCCTCTCGGAACTGCGCCTGCTCGCACAGGCACGCTTCGACTCGCAATTGCTGCTGTGCGTGGTGCTTGCCGGCGACGCTCGCCTGCCGGAGAAGTTCAGCCGCGAGGACCTGATCCCGCTGGGCAGCCGCATCCGCTGCCGTCTGGCGCTGGAGAGTGCGAGCATCGACGAGCTGCAGGCCTGCCTGGACCACTTGCTGGCCGCCGCCGGCAACGCCACCCTGATGACCATGCCATTGCGCCAGACCCTGTGTGAGCACGCCGCCGGCTGCGGATTTCGGTGAAGGTGATCAGCGGTTTCGGCGAACGTGATCAGGGAAGGAAGGTGGTACTGCGCGGTCAGGAGATTGTAGCGTAGGTGATCACGATGCCCGTTTCTTGACGTCGGTAGCCGAGCGCTTGCGCATGGATTCGCCTTTGAGCGATACCTTGTGCGCCTGGTGGACCAGCCGGTCCAGAATGGCGTCAGCCAGCGTCGGATCATCCAACCACTGGTGCCAATGCTCGATCGGGAGCTGGCTGGTCACGATGGTCGAGCGGGTGCCGACGCGATCGTCCAGAACTTCCAGCAGATCGCCGCGTGCGCTTTTAGAAGGCTCCTGTAGGCCCCAGTCGTCCAGCACCAGGACATCGATGCGCGCGAGCTGTGCCAGGCGGCGGGTGAAGCTCCCGTCGCCGTGGGCGATCTGCAGTTCCTCGAACAGTCGCGGCACCCGCAGGTAGAGCGCAGAGAATCCCTGCCGACAGGCCTGCTGAGCAAACGCACAGGCCAGCCAGGACTTGCCGGCACCGGTCGCCCCGGTAAGGATGAGACTCTGAGCATTGCGGATCCAGTCGCAACTGGCCAGGCTGGCGACCAGCCGCTGGTCAAGACCGCGGCTGCCGTCATAGACCACATCCTCGAGGCATGCCTGGGCGTGCTTGAGCTTGGCCGAGCGCAGCAGCCGCTCCAGGCGCCTGGTGTCACGCCAAGCAATCTCCCGGTCGACCAGCATGGAGAAGCGTTCTTCGAACGGCAGGCTGGAGCTGGCGGTCAGGGCAGACTGTTCCTCGAAGGCCCGCGCCATCCCGTCGAGCTTCAGGGCCTTGAGCTGGCCGACGGTGTGTTGCATCAGCATAGTTTTCCTAATGGTAGTAGTCGGGTCCGCGCACGTTGTCGTGCATGGGGGAATGCCACTCGGTTTGCGATACCGGCAGAGTGGCTTGCCGGTCCAGATGGTTTTCAAGGATGGAGACCACAGACTTACGCGTGAGCGAGCCAATGGCGACGGCGCGGGCGCAAGCGGCTTCGAGCCGCTCCTTGCTGTACTTCTTGGCCAGACTCAGCAGACCCAGGCAGGCGCGATAGCCCATCTCGGGATGGCTCTTGTGGGTGAGCTGGTATTCGACGATGACGGCGACGTTGGGCCCAATCGAGGCTGCCCAGTTGAGCAGCCGGCCGGGCGTCCATTCGAGGTGCGCGCGGTGGGCCACCGGCATGTGTTCCTTGACCGTGCTGTGGCTGCCCTTGCGGGTATTGCGCGCGTGCAGCGCCACCCGTTTGCCGCCGTACAGGATCTCGATGGTGTGGCGAGTTACGCGAGCCTCCACCGCCTTGCGCACCAGGGCATGCGGCACGCTGTAGTAGTGGCCGTCGATCTCGACGTGGTAGTCGACGTTGACGCGGCACTGTTTGAACGTTGCAACTTCGTAGCGCCGCGGCGGCAGCGGTCGCAGCACTGGCCGGTCCAACCGCTCGAACCACTCCCGGCGCGTGCCAGGCAGCTTCTTGAACGGTCGGTCGTTCAGGTCGGCGACGAGCTTCTTGATAGCCTTGTTGAGCTCGCCCAAGCTGTAGAAGCGGTGATTGCGCAGCCGCGCTAGGATCCACCGCTCGACGATCAGTACGCCAGTCTCGACCTTGGCCTTGTCTTGCGGCTTGCGTGGCCGTGCTGGCAGCATGGCCGTGCCGTAGTGATGAACGAAGTCTTCTGCAGTTCGGGACAGCACTGGCTCGTATCGGTCAGGGCGAGCCACCAGCGCGCGCGGGTTGTCCGGAACAAGCAGCTCGGGCACGCCGCCGGCGAATTCCATCGCGCAGACCATTCCCCCGATCCAGTCGGCAGTGGTCTGCCCCCGGGTGGCGCACGCGTACGTGTAATTTGAAGCGCCGAGCACAGCGACGAAGATGCTGGCTTCGAAGGCAATGCCGCCCTCCGCATCCAGAATCGGCACCATCTGACCGGCGAAGTCAGCAAACAGCTTCTCGCCGGCGCGGTGCTGCTGGCGCATGGACCGCTTGAGCGTCGCTGCCCAGTCCCGGTAACGGCAGCAGAACTGCGTGTATTGGTAAATGGGGACGTTTGGATTCGCCTCCAGGTATTCCTCCCACAGCAACTGCAGTGTCACGCCCTTGCGGCGCAACTCGCGATGCAGATAGGGGAAGTCCGGCATCACCCGCCCGCCCGGGCTGTTGGCCGGCTTCTGCGCGCCGAACAGCCGCTGCTCCAGCGTATCTTCGTTCAGGCTGTCCGCCTGCGGCCAATCCAGCCCCGCTGCCTTCGCCATTGCCGCGTACTGCGAAACGGCGCCAACACTCACACCCGTCGCCCTAGCGATCTGCCGGTGCGAAAGGCCACACGCCCACTTCAGGCGAAGCACTTCCTTGATTTTGCGCATGGTCATCCGGTTGGCCGGCATCAGCTTGCTTCCTTGAAAAAGGAAGCAGCGTATCGCCGGCGTTCTAGTCCATGCGCAGTCCCACCCCTAACCCCGGCCCCATTGCGGTGCGTGATCACCCATTTCGGCTGCTTGATCACCTATTTCGGCAACGTGATCACTCGTTTCGGGAAGCTGATCACCGATTTCGGCGGCATCGCCGAAGTGATCACGTTCCGCCGAAACCAGCGATCAGCATCCGCCCGAAACAGGTGATCACGTTCCCCCGAAATCGCTGATCACGCGCCCCGAAATACGCACCGCCGGCAATTACCGCATCCTGATGAACCTGGCGGGCGAGCTTCTGGCCCAGGCCGCGCAGCGGGAGCTACCGCAGATCGACGAGAAGCTCTATCTGGAAACCTACAGCGCAACCCTGAACCGCCGCGCCAGGCGGTGAGTGGCGCCGTTGGCCATCGCCGCCACGTCCATCAACACAACGACGACATCACCATGACCTTCCACCAGCCATCCGGCATCGCCCAGGGCTGCCCCTGCTCATTGATGCCAACTGGACGCCCGCGCAGGCCTGGGCTGTGATCGAATTGCTCGACGATCTGCGCGACCGTCTGCATGCTCACTATCAATTGGCCTTGGCCCAGTGGCTGGCCGAAGATCGGCAGGAGCATCCTGATGGCCTTGGCGATCTCGCAGATAACGACTTCTGATCCAGTAACAAGGGCCCGCCGGGCCCCTTGTTACATCAGTGCCGCTGCTCCGCATCCGGTCCACCGCGATAGATCGCCACGTCCATCAGCGTTGCCCGACGGCACGCAACATTGGTGATGGACGGTGCCGCAGCCGACCATCAATTACCGTGCTCGCGCATCCATCGAATCTCGTGCTCACGCACATTAGGCACCATACTGAAGGATGCAAGCACGGCTTCACGCTCGCCACTCTCCGTTGCGCGGATGATCGGGGCAGGGTAGTCAGGCCAAGCTTCCGATCGCCATTCTCCGGCAGGCGGTTCGACGCCAAAAACGTCTCGGAGCACTTGCCATTGGACCGGCGCGTAGTTGACGCACATCATCACCCTCCATTCAATTTGCTGGACTTCCCCCGGCCGCGCACCACGTCAGCAGGAATTGGCGTTTCCAATTCCTCGCGCGTGATCGGCCGCATCAGCCAGGCTTGCCGGTATTCCTTCAGTTCGAAGTCGGCGCGCTCGAATCCCGTGACAACCAAATCGTCGGAAGTCATTCTGACGATCTTCGCGTCGTACAGCACGCCAAGTTCCGCAACGTCTTGGTGCTGGCTGTAGAGCATGATGGCATGCGGTATGACGCGGTGGGCGCGCGTATCCATGCGGTCCTCGATCACGACCTGGCCGCGCCATAGCAGCTGCCCGCCCCACCATCCGCGGTGTAGCCGGCGTCCTTCCAGGCAGAGTTTCATGACTTCGAAAAGCATACCTGTATAAATATACAGTGCTCACTAAACGGCCCGCAAGATCTGACGGGAACCACTTCGTCTAGGTTGGCTGTATCCCTCGGACGTCGGGGTGACAATACGGCACTTAAGAACCGAAAATGCGCCATCGTGATTGACCCCACGGTGACGATCCCGGCCCGCGTATCCATCCGCGGGCTTTTTTTGCCTTTGGCAGGCACGCACGCTAACTACGCCGAAATGCGCCGTGCTTATGCGCATCGGGCCGCTTTACCTTGATCCAGTCAGTGGTTGGCCCACCTTGATAGGGGCTGCCGGCACGCTTGCATACGATGCCTTCAAGATTGAGCGCTAGAGCGCTCGCGAAGAGCCAATCCGCCTGATCAAGGACAGCCTGGACATAGAGAAGGCCGGGCAGGGCAGCGAGTAGCGGGCGCAGCATAGTCTTGCGCTCCTCGATCGGCTGCACCCGCACGTCCCGACCCCTGATCGCGAGAATGTCGAAGACGCAGTAGACAATCGGGTCGGCGCCTTCGTACCAGGACTTGCGCCTGGCCCGCCCATGCAGCCGCTCAAAGTCGGCGCGGCCGACGGCATCCAGCACGCAGACCTCGCCATCGAGGACCGTGTTGGCGGGGAGGGCCTTGAGGCTGTGGTGTAGTTCGGGGAACCAGGTAGTACAGTTGGCACCGTTCTTTGTTCGCACAGACGGGATCGAGCCGGTCAATGCCAAAGCTCGGTAGCCGTCGTACTTGACCTCGGCCCACCAGCCGTCGCCGCGCGGCAGCGACTTGCGCAGGCCGGGAAGCATCGGCGCGAATGCCGCCAGATCCAACGGTTCCGTACCTCGCGGCATGGGCCTTAGCCCTTAACGTCTCGCGGGTCATGGCCGAAGGTGTTGCGCTCACGGATCTGACCGTCGCGGCCGTGGATGAGCAACTCGACCTCGTCTTGTTTGGCGCGTTCGGTACCAGCCGCAATGGCTTCTTCCTGAGTAGCGAACATCGTCCGCCTGCCTCCTCCAGCCGCCTCAACCGCCCAGCCGTCGCCAGCCGGAACCACGTGGATGTCGTTGGCCATGATCGTCTCCTTTGTTGGCCTGACTTCAGTGTTCTATTCGAATCGGCGTTTCGGTATCAGATACTGTCCTACGGGCCATTCTGCGGGGCGTCAGCAGATGCTGCGTGTAAGCTGCAACCGCCACTTTCCGTTCCGAATCACGTGTCAATGTGATTTAACATAAACCTTATTATTGGTATCTGGTAGCTACCAGATAGCTACGCATGGCTTGATGTCGTTTTCCTCATACTGTATATATTCACAGTATGAGGCAGACAATCCATTCTGATGCTGGCCAGCAATTGCCGCTGCTGGTTGATCACTCGCCATGCACGGCGCCTGCAGCGCTGCGGGCGGAGACCATTGCGCCCGCAGTCCGGGCGGGCGAGGATGCTCAAGTGCCGACGGCTAGCGCGGCCCGAGTAATCGATCCGACAACTATCCACCCGTCCCTCTGGCGCGCGAGTCAACTTGCGCGGCCCGTTGGCCGTGTCGTTTCCAGCGGGATTCTAGAACTGGACGCGGAACTGCCGGGCGGCGGTTGGGCTGAGGGATCTGTCTCGGAACTGATCGTTAAACACCCGGGCATCGGTGAACTATCAATGCTCCGAGGAGCGCTGGACGCAGCGGTACAACGCAATCGCCCGATATGGTTGGTAGGCTGTCCGTATGCTCCAAACGGGCCCGAGCTAGCCCGCATTGGATTGGCCAGGCACGTTCGATGGGTAAAACAGAGTCGCCTGCCGACGCACAGTGGGCGTGCGAGACCATCCTGCGGTCGAATGCGTTGGGCGCGCTTGTGGCATGGTTGCCTCGCGCGCGACCAGAAGGGATCCGGCGCCTGCAGGGCCTCGTAGCGGCAACGGACGCATTGGCGTTTGCGATACGTTCTATCGGGGCTGCCCATGACGCCTCCGCGTCACCGCTGCGGATCGCGCTCGAGCCAGCGTCAGGAGGCTTCGTGCGCGCGCAGATACTGAAGCGTCGGGGCCAGCGGCTTCCAATATTCTGCTGTTGCAGCTTGGGAGCCTTCCACATCTTTCGGGACTCAGTGGTGGCAACCGCGGGCAGGTCCGACCCAATTCAGAGACGACTCTGGACAAGGACAGGGATCGCAAGAAGGTCGCCGGGATCGTTGAAGTGGCCGGAGCTGGCACCTGACGTTGCTGTTCCAGCAGCAAACGCCATGCCGATAATTCCAATTATCGGCATGGGCGTAACACACGAAAAAGCCGCCCGGAGGCGGCTGGCCAGCCGACTTATTTGCCCCAGTCGGGCACAAGCTTGGTCGGCATGTCCAAGGACACGTAGGCATCACAGTCGTCCCATGCCTGAAGCTCGGACGTGCGCGGCGGCTGAACATCCTTGTGATGGCTTTGGCTTGCCCCCGAAGTGGGGTGGTACCAGGCGTACAGCCCGTCTTGATCGTTCACCATGTGGACGCGGTAGCCCTCGTTCTTCAGTTCCGCGATTCGTTCAGGACTTGGACCTTGACTCATGTTCTTCTCTATCTCAGGTTGCGGCTTCCGCCGGTGCGGGGCGCCTAGGGCGCCGGTTTTGTGACCCTGGGGGCGTTTTCTTTGTCATAAGGGACGAAAGGCCGCCCCGAAAGGCGGCCCAATCAAGCGCCTCAGGCCGATCTATGACTTGCGCCGTAGCTTCCTGAGTTCCAGCAGAAACATCCCAATCGTGGCCAGCTGGTAGGCCGCTGTTAGCAGATCTTGGCTGTGCTCCATGGCACCCTCTCTCCGTGTGAATCGAATGGCCAGTGTTCTGTCACGACTTCGTGGCGTCGACTGGCTGGGCCAATCTTCTGGCACCGCCGGAGACTTTTCCTCTTGTGGGTTCTTCGCGCCGCGTTGCGCAACGGAGCACCCAATTCACCCCAAGCCGGCTGCCGGCTGTGGTGCCCCTCGCCATCGCTGGCGTGCGGGTCGATGGCTTGCCGGTAGATGGTTTTCACCAGGTCAGCATGGAGCGCGAGAGGCATCAGCGCATCTCCTTCGGGGACTCGCCCGTCGATTCAGAGCTTATGGCGTGCCCGATGCGTCGGGCGTCGGCTTGCCGCGCGCAACACTGCGCTTCTCGGAGCCGGCCTTTCGCTCAGGCGATACCGGCCCAACAGCGCGCCGGAGATCCACCAGCTTTCGCCCTTCCCGTTCGCCGCGCGCTCGCACTAGCCGGCCGTCTACCAATTGCGCCGTGAGCTCGTTCACCTGGACGTTTGCCTGTTCCTCGCGTGCCGATGCTTCGCGAAGCGCGCTTTCTATGCGCTCGCGCTCCCTTTCCGCGCCTTCAAGTCGGGCGGCGGCTACGGCCGCCTTTTGCTCCGCGATAACTCGATCCCCGCGCTCTTTCGCTGCCTCGGCACGCGCCGCCTTCAGTTCCTCCTCCAGCCCCGGCACGGCTTCCAGGCGAAGTTGCGACTTGGCCAGGTCCGTCCGGACGGATGCGGCCGCGTTGCGCTCGTGTTCCGTTTCGGCACGAGAAACGCCCAGATCTGCCTCGAGCTGCTGTACGCGCCCCGCATATGCATCGCGCTCCGATTGCAAAGCCGCATTCTCGGCCTGCACGGCTTCAAGCTGGCTGATCAGCCGCTCGTTTTCGATGCCAAGGTCACCGTTGACCTGCTGAAGTTCAGCCACCTCTGCGGACAGTTCTACCTTCCCTTCCGTAATGAGCTTGGCGAGATAGTCAGCCAGGACGCGCTGCAGCGGCGCCGGCAGTGCCATCGGCGCTTCGGGGACTTGCACCTGCTCGGATTTCCAGTCGGCCAGCATACGCATCACGGTCGACTGAGAGCCGACGTCACCAAGTTCTTTGCGCACTGCCCGAACGGTGACCTTGGCGCCGGCGGCGCGGAGGGCGTTGGCCGCGGCGTTGACCTGTTCTTGCGTAATGGACGCTTCACGGATCATAACAACTCCAATGTGTTACGTATTGTTATGTTATGAATGTTATGTTTTGTGCATAGCGAACGCAAGCTGGATGCTTGACATGCCGCTTAGTGGCGTACGCTCAAGGGGCAATTTCGCCACATCGCTTGAGTGCCCGCAATGCAGCTTGCCTTCTTCCCGCACAACACAAAAGTCGAATTTGATCCCGCGGCGGCGGCCCTGATTGTTCTGGCTTGTTCCGGAAAGAAAGCCGCCGTCCGCTCCCCTGCCCTGCATCTCTACCAAGGCGTGATGTACCAGACCTACCGTGCCCACACTCCATGCGGCACCGCCGCGCCTGCGATGGTCATCCTCTCCGCCAAGCACGGTTTCGTAGCGCCCGACGACACGCTCGACCCGTACGATCTGCAGATGACAACTGCCCGCGCAGACGAAATCTTGAAAAGGCTGAATCAGTCCGTGATGCAGGTGGCCTGGCCATTCAGGGCCAGTAGAGTGCTCCTCGCCGGAGGACAAACTTACCGGCGCGTGATGCGCGCTGCGATCCGGCTGGTAGGCGCGGAGCGCCTGCCCATCGAGGAGGTCAGCGGCGGTATCGGCAACCAGCGCTCTCAACTTGCTCGTTTCCTCGCTGGAATGGCCCCGCAGTTTGTCGAGCAGATTGGCTCGCATCCGAACGGCAACCCGGTGTTTCGGCGATATGGTCCATTCGAAGTGGGCGCCGAGGTAGAACTCCAATACCGGGTGATTCCAGGTTCGACGACCACGCCTGCGCACGTTCTTGCGCTCTTTCCGGGACCTATCGGGCCGACCGCAGAGGTAGAAATCGCTTGCGATGTGAAAGGTCGCATGAGAGGGAGTACTCGCTGGGTCAGCGTAACGGACTTGGGGCTAACGTCATGAGCATCGAGGCCGAAAACCAGCGCATTTTGAGTGGGGAGGCCCAGCGCCTCGCGGAACATCTGGACGGTACGGCCGAGCAGTTGCTCGCCCTCGCCTTTGCCGGCTACCACGCTTGGACAAGGAATCGTCGACTCCAATTTCCCGAGAGTCGCCGGCACGCCTTTTTGCTTGAAATCCTCCGTTACTGCGCAGACGAGCATCTACTCGAATGCCCGCCGCTTGAGATGAGCCGCGTGGAAGCGGTGGAACAGGCGATGGACGCTTACTACCCTCGTTACGCGCGCCTTCGGCGGGCGCCGCGCTCGGGCAGGCTACCCCTCCACTTGCAAGCAGATCGCGTCGCGAAGCGACGATAGGTTTGCGAGGCAGGCAACTTTCAGTATATAAATTCTTATGGATAAACTGTGGCTTTCCGATCCCCAACGGGCGTATGCCGACTGGCAGGCCCGCGAAGCCGCTGGCGCTGACCGGCGGCCGTTCTCCCAGCAATCCATCGTTCAGCATCGGGCGATGTTCGACAGGTTCCACCGATACCTGGTCGGGTGCGGTGCCACGCTGGCCAGCTTCGGCGCCGATGTTCTCGATGGTTTCTGGCGCGACGGCGATGCCGCAAACTACTCGCCAGCGACGCGCATGCGCTATCTCAAGCTGGTCGATCGCCTCTGCAGGCATCTTGTGGCCATCGGCGTCCGGGATGCCAACCCTGCCAGCGAACTCGTCGTCGGTCAGCACTGGCCCGTCGACGATCCCGATGTTCTGTTCCTGCCCGAAGACGTCGACCGTGACATGCAGGAGTTCGTACGACCACAGCCCTCCGACGATCCGGTCACCCTGCAGAAACGGGCGATCATCGCGATGTTCCTCAGCACCGGTGTCACGGCCAGCGAAGGCCGCGCGGCGCGCATCCAAGACCTGAACCCCACGCATCACCGCCATATCTCCACGTACCGGCGCGCCCACCCAAGCTATCCCGAACCATTCATCTGGAGCCCTTTGCGGTCGCGACACTGAGCGCATGGCTCGGTGAGCGCCGAGCTTGGCCAGCCGAGGGCGATCTCCTGTTCTCCCTCAAGCGCACAGGCACGCCGATCACGGACATGAGCCTTGGCAAGATCGTTCGTGAGGCATTCGCCGCGGTTGACCACGAGGCCGAAGACATGGGCCCGCGAATACTGCGCAACACCTACTGCCGGCGGCTGTTGATTCGTGGCGTCGCGCCCGACGCAGTTACGGAGCGGCTGGGCCTGGCCAGCAACCGGACGGTTACACGAATCGCCGCCACACTCGACCCGCCTGAGAGCCAGGATCGCCCCCTCTTTAGCCGGGGAGGCCGTCGCAAGCCTGCTACGCCATACTCGCAGCTCGAATTTCCGGACAAACGAACTGAACAACACCGGGAGAAGCAACATGGTCACCACCCTCGCCTGGGCTCTGTACGCCCTCACCCTCTTGGCCGCGCTTTTTGCGGGCCTGCGCTGGATTATCACGAACGACCCGAGCTACGCATGGGTCGAGTAACGATCTGCTTGGCGGCCTTGGCCATGATCGGCGCTTCGCTGGGCACAGCCCATGCCTTTACGAAATGCCAGCGCGCCAGCCGAGTGTTGTACACGCAGGATCTGTACTGCCCAACAGGTTATTCTCCGGTTGCCAGCACTGCCGTCGGGACGGTCTCTACTATCGGCAAAAGTGAAGGCGTGCGCCGGCAAGAGCAGGAGTATCTCGAGGCGCGCGCGAGCACGTCTCGCGCGGGGGCGCAGAACGCCACTGCTACCACGTCCGTACAGGCCCAGCCACAGGCCGTTGCATGCGATGCGCTCGCCGAGCAGGCCAGGGCCGTTGAAGCTTCGATGCGACGCCCCAACCCATCGTCGTGGCAAGACAACCTGCGCCAGCAGCACCGCGTGATCCGCGACCAACAGTACCGGATGGGATGCTAGGATTCCGAAGGTCTGAGTATCGATTGATCGCGTCGCACAGTGAAACAAGCCAGTCCCAAAACGTCGCAGCGCGCGGCGGCCGCCCTTACCAGGCTTCGCGCCGCCGCCACACTGCAAGGCTTCGTCTGTCACGCGACGACATGGCACAGCGTCAGTGCCAAGATTCTCCTTGAATGCGCCAGTGGGCATCGCTTCGAGCGCGCCGCATACGGCGTCCTATACAAGGCCTCCGGTTGCCCTGAATGCAATCGCGCCAACGTCGCAGCGAAGTTCCACAAGCTCGTGGCCGCACGCGGCGGCCAGTGCCTGAACGACGGCGGATTTTGGGTGGAGCAGCGATACACCGGATACGCTGCGAAAAAGGCCATGAATGGACGCCAGAGGGCCGAAGCGTATTGGCGGGCTATTGGTGTCCTCGTTGCGCTGGAAAGCCCACGATTTCCACCCCGCAACCGAAAGCGTCAAAGTACGGTCTGATCGACCTCCACAGAAAGGCCGCCGAGCACGGTGGAAAGTGCTTTGCAGCCGTGTGGAAGACTGGTCGCGATCATTACCCGTTCGAATGCGCGGCCGGCCACCGGTGGGAAGCGATGGGCTACAAGGTTCTCAAACAGGGGAACTGGTGCCGAGCATGCACGGATGCCAGACTTGGGGAAAGGCGTACCGATGCCGAGGGCTTAGCGCGCATACAGAAGGCCGCTCACGAGCAAGGCGGCCGATGTTTGAGCACCGCCTATCATGGAACGGCCGCGACCTACCGGTTCCTCTGCAAGGCTGGCCACGAATGGGATGCACTCGGCAACAACGTCCTCCAGGGAGGCTGGTGCCGGCGTTGCCGCAACGAGGGACAAAAGCTGGGCATCGAAGCCATGCACGCCGTGGCACGGGAGCGCGGCGGCAAATGTCTCTCCGAAACCTACCGCACCGGCAAAGCGAAGCTCAAGTGGGAATGCCATCGTGGCCACGTATGGGACGCAACCCCGTCCGGGGTAAAGGCTGGCCACTGGTGCCCGTCATGCGCGATTCTCAACACCATCGCGCCAAAGAATCAGCACAAACGCCGGCGCTACGAGGCCGCAGCAAAGGCCGCAGACTAGCAATTCCTATTGCACGAAACGCGGCCTTCTCGCTAAGCTATTTCGGTCCGGCCAGATGCCGACATTTCGAAACAGGAGCTCCATGGCAACAAAGAAGACGGCCGCCCCGAAGACAGCGGCCAAGAAACCGGCAGCGCCGGCGAAGAAGGCTGCACCAGCAGCAAAGAAGGCAGCTGCCGCGCCCGTGGCCAAGCCGATCAAGGATACGTTCAACAAGTCGAGCCTGCTCGCCCACCTGGTGACGCAGACTGAGTTGGACAAGAAAACCGTTCAGACGGTGCTTGCCCATCTGGAGAACACCATCGCCAGCGCCATTCACAAAAAGGGGGCCGGTGAGTTCACGTTCCCGGGACTGTTCAAGGTGTCGGCCATCCAGGTGCCTGCGACCAAGAAGCGCTTCGGCCGGAACCCCTTCACTGGCGCTGATCAATGGTTCGCCGCGAAGCCGGCCTCGGTGAAGGTGAAGGTCCGTCCGTTGAAGAAGCTGAAAGACGCGGCTCTGTAATACCGCTGCCTATCAAGCAAAAAGGCCTGGCACATTGCCAGGCCTTTTCATTTGGAGCAGGGGTCCCTTTGATTTCCCTGCACATTACCGGGGTAGCCGCCCCTAGTCTCCACGCGGGGTTCCGGCCAGCGCTCGCCTGATACCCCAGTCAAATCAGTCATTGCTGACTGGTCCTTTGCTCCGTCCCCTGAACCTAGATTGGCCTCTCAGCCCCCGGTAGCGTGCCGGCAAGCCCGTGCGGCGCGCTGTTTCGGCAAGATAATTAGATTTATCCGTCTTCGGTAATTTCAAATTACTATTAAATTGCTTTCCTAACGTTATATATGTACGTAAGATAGGGTGACTTTACACCTGGATGCCACCATGCCCCGCCTCGCCGCCACGCCCGACCAGATCCGCGCCACCGTGCTGGCCATGCTGACCGAAGCCGGCGACGCGGCGCCGCCTACGGCCGCACGCTTTCGACGCGTGGTATCGGTGCGCAAGCTGCGCGACCGCCTCGGCGGCGGCGACCCGGCGACGCTGTCGCGCACGCTCAATGCCATCGAGGCCGAAGTGGTGCGCGCGGGCCTGGCCGACCTGGCCCTGCCCGAGCTGCCCGCCGAGATCGCCGAAGCGATGCGCGCGTTGTGGCAAGCCGCGGTCGCGGTGCAGCTTGACGATGTGGTGCGTCTGCGGCGCGAGGCGCAACAGACCGCAGAGGCCGCGCAGTCCGCCCGCGCCGAGGCCGACCTGCGGGTCGAACTGCTGCGCCAGGAACTCAGTGAGGTCCGCGGGCAGCTTGCCGCGCGCGACACCGTACTGGCCGAAGCCAGAGCGGCCCTGGCAACGGCTAGCGCGCGGGCCGACGAGCAGGCGGCACGTCGTGGCGAACTCGAGACGGCACTCGCGACCGTGCAGGAACGTGCCGTGGCGGACGAGCGCGCCCACACCGAGGCGATCGCCACGATCCAGACGCGCTACGAGGCACTGTCGAAACAACTCCTGCAGGAAACCGCCCATCAGCGCGATGCGGTGCGCGCCGAGCGCGCACAACTGGCCTCACAACTCAAGTTCGCGGAGCGGCGCATCGCTGCGCTAGAGGAGGAGCGCGGACGACTGGACGCAGAACTGGTCAGCGAGCGCGCCGCGCGCCAGACCGCCGTCGGCGAGGCGAGCGCGCTCAAGGCCGTCACCGCCAGCCAGCGCGCCCAGCTCGACGAAATGCTGCGCGCGACCCTGGCCGCTGCCAGGGGTCACTTCAGAAAACGGAGAATATTGCCCGGTAAGACCTATTGTTCTATGGCAGACTTTGGCACCCAGCCGATTGTGCGGTGCAGCGTATCGTGTGGCGTAGGCGGTTGAGGGGCGCTAGCCGGCCAGAAGCGGCCGTTGAGAATTCGGCTCGGATTGTGTGCAATTTCACTTAGAGCTACACTTCCTATGCTCCTACGGCTGTGGGCTCAATCGGACGTCGCAGCACATTGATGGATTCGTCGAGCTGGTATTTAGTAGTCCAGTACCCCGGGAGTCTTAAGGGTCAAACGAAAACCATAGTCGACTGGTGAATCCCATGATCCCAACCCAACAGATTCCGACGGGGCTTCCGCATAGCGCTCGAAAAGGCTCGACGCGTTTGCATGGAAATGCGTGTCATCCGCCAGCTTAAATTCCGGCTCCACCCCTTTCGTATAGACCAATACCCGATCGCCGCAGGCAGCGATAAGCGAAACGGCTTTCCCGGCTTCTGCGATGCACGCGAAATCAAGTCCATCATCATCTGCACAAATGGACAAGACGTCCTGCTCCAGCCCGGCCGATAGCCGCTCGGCGAGGTTGATGTAGGCGCGTTTAATTCCATTAGCGAATCCTTCTAACCGCGCCACTTCATAAGCTACGGCTACAGAGCTTAGGTGGGCTCCAAGATCTAAGGGAAGGTCTCTTGAAGGTACAAGGTGGGTAAAGGGGAAGGCTGGCGGCTTTGTTAAATCAAATAGATCAATACCATAGACGCAAGCGGACTCATTGTAAAAAATAGTGAAGCCCATAGAGGGCGGCAGCAACGATCGGAGCGTTGCCTCATCCGGGCGCTTTTTAGTGAGATGTGCGCTTATCAAGTATCCCATTTACATTTCTCAGCACACTGCGGGGTCGGAAAGTGTTCCTATGCTACAAGAAGCGCATTCTCTTCGCTATTTGTCGCATTCGGAGTTGCCCTCGCAGACATCATGGGAATGTCCTCTTCCGAGCGATCTGACCGACCGCTAAGGGTTGCGGATTCAACCGGTCGATGCAACACACTAAGGGCTTTGCAAGCCTGAGGGGTGCTGCAAATGAAACAAAGACGGCGAATCTACTACACCGAGACTCAGAAGGCACTCATGTGGGAGCGCTGGCGCCAAGGCGAGCCCCGTCCCAGCTAGCCCGGCGGCCGAGTCCGGCCAGAAGCGGTCTCTCAGTACCTGGATCGCCAATGTCCCCATTTGCCTTAAGCAGCCATTAGGCTGCCCAGGAGTTCTGATACACGATAACTCACTCATCCGCCCGAAGTGAGATCGGGAAGCACCCGAAGACACCACCCGCCTCGACGCGCAGGCACGCCTCCAGTACTACTAGATCATTACTTGATCGTCGCGCAGGCAACGGTCGGGCGGCGCGGTTGTGAGGTGTCAATATCGAACGAACACGGAGATTTTCTCCAAGCCGGAGATAGTCCGCCAAAGACAGGCCAAGTCGCGCTGCCGCAATGGCATGCGCGCTGGCCGCCCGATTCGCGTCATCGGTGTCGGGCGATGTCATGTTCAAGCCGGGGGGCGCTCCAGTCCATACCATCTCCGATCAACACGGCAGATCACGCCGGGATGCGGAAGTCTATCCAGACCGCGCCCAAGAAAGATTGCCGGTGGATTACATCTGTATCGATCGACAGGACTCGTCACCCTACGCGTGGAGATTGGTAATGGCTGCGTCGGCCGCATCCATGACCAACGTGTAATGGGTACGCAATTCGCCCTACATGTGGCATCCGTAGACTCGACCGGGCTTTATCACAACAACATTCAACTCCTGAGAACTGCCATGAAGCCCTCTCTCGCCAAGCTCGCCGCCGGTACTTTCCTTCTCGCGATCACCGCCACTGCCAATGCCGCGCAGACGCCCATCGTGATCGACGCATCGTACGAAATGCAGGGACAAATCCACCGACCGCGCGATCCCTACACCGACGGCGGCCGCATTGCCGAACGCGATGTCTATACCGATGGCGCACGCTCGGCAGACGGCGCGGCTCGCTAGTCGTTCATCCTCTTTCATTACAAACGGGCCGCCTCTGTGCGGCCCGTTTGCTTGAAGCGAATGTCGCAACGTGACGACAGCGTCATTCCTGTAATGCATTCGCCATCAGATCGCAATTTGACGATTTCTATACTCGCGCCTCGATTCACAAGCGAAAAGAACGCTTTCATTGAGGAGAGACAATGACATTTCGTCACGCCCCCGTTCGTTATGCCATCGCTGCAGCGGCTGCAGGCTTGCTGGCCGGTACCGTCCACGCACAATCCAGCGTCACGCTCTATGGCGTGGCCGATGCGGGTATCGAGTACCTCAGCAACGTGCCGTCCGCTTCGGGTGGCTCCAGCCAGGTGCGCATGACCTCTGGCAACATGTCGACGTCCCGCTGGGGCATTCGCGGCGTGGAAGACCTCGGCGGCGGATTGAAGGCCATCTTCGAACTGGAAAGCGGCATTGCTTTCGATACTGGCGCGCAGAACAACAGCAGCCGCCTGTTCGATCGCGGCGCGTTTGTCGGACTCGGCAGCAAGTACGGCACCCTGACATTGGGCCGCCAGACCACGCCGACCTATGACACCGGCCTGCAACTGGACCCGATGGGCTTTGCACCGCGTTACTCGCTGTACAAGAGCGATGACGTATTGGCCGGCCGTGCCGACAACGCCGTCAAGTATCGTGGCAAGTTCGGCGGCCTGACGGCCACTGCGCTGTACAGCACGGGCCGCACCGGCGCCGGCGAAGTGCCGGGCAACTACAAGGTCGACCGCAATCTCGGCGCCTCGCTGCTGTATGAAGCGGGTGCGCTGATGGTCGGCGCCGCCTATGACGAGTTCCAGGGCACCACCGTTGCCACCGCAGACCGCACGGACCGCCGTGCGCTGATCGGCGCGAGCTACGCCTTCGGTCCGGCCCGCGCATTCGTGGGCTACCGCTGGTACAACGGCAACGTCGGCACGTTGCCGAACAATGGCTCGAACCTCTACTGGGCCGGACTGCGTTACTCGATGAGCCCGGCGCTCACGCTGACTGGTGCGGCGTACTACACTGACACGCGCAATTCCAGCGCCGATCCGATCATGTTCGTTGCCTCCGCTGACTACGCGTTCTCGAAACGAACTGACGTGTACATGAACGTTGGCTACGCACTGAACCGTGGCAATTCCCAACTGGGCATGAACGGATTCAACTCGACGACCGGCAGCCCGACCAACGTGGTGCCAGGCAAGGACCAGACCGGCGTGGTGATGGGCATTCGCCACAAGTTCTGACCGCCACATCTGCGTAAAGCATCGACACTCCCTTGCTCAACCCAAGAGAGTTTTCGAGCCTCGATCCCCATCGAGGCTCTTTTTCATTCCATTGCGTCGGCCGGGGACATCCGCCACCCGGGCCACCAGTCCTGTAGAATGCCGCGCCATGTCGCGAATCATTGCCATTCTCATGATGCTGATTCTCCCGCTGCACGCAATGGCTGCAGCGGAGCGACATTTCGCGCATGCGACGTCCGAGGCGGAAGATACGATCGAGCATCTGGCCGCGCACGCCGAACACATCCCGCATCACCACCACGACGAAGACGGCATGGACGTGGACGACGAGTTTCTGTCGGCCAGCCATCAGCTCGAATACGAGCTGCTATCGAACCTGCTCGGCGCCCTGCCATCGACGGCCTCGCCGCTCCTGCTCGACATGACGCACGTTGTGCCGGCCTTTGCACCACGCACCGTGCCCGCCGTCGCCTCCGGCCCCCCTTTACGTCCCCCTCACGCGCCCGCCTGACGGCGGGGCCCTGTCCTTTCCTGCTCGCCGTGTCCTGACGTGACACGGTGCCCCGCCGTGACGCTTGTCGAGCCATAAGCGTTTGGGGAAGTCATGCAGAAGTTTTTCGTATGGATGGCCGCATCGTTCGCGATGCTGGCCGACGCATGCGCGCAGACACCGGCCACGGATCTGCACGCATTGTTCGAGGTCGCATGGGAGCGTTCCGTCGCCATGCAGACCACGGCAGGTCGTCGGCAGGAAGCCGCTGCCAGCCGTGTCCAGGCCAACTCGCTGATCGCGGGTTCGCCCTCTATCGATCTGCGCCACCGCGGCGACCAGTGGACGGATCGGCGCGGCATTCGCGAGAGTGAAGTCGCGCTCGGCGTGCCGATCTGGATGCCGGGTCAGCGCAGCGCGCGGGGCGCACTGGCCGACGCGCAGGCTGCCGAGGCGGAATCCTCGACGATGCTCGGCCAACTCGCCGTCGCTGCCGAATTGCGCGAACGGGTCTGGCAACTCGCGGCAGCCGAATCAGAGAACGAGGTGCTGCGCCGCCGCACGGCCGTCGCATTATCGTTGCGCGACGACGTGCAGCGACGCGTCACCGCTGGCGATCTGGCCCGCACCGACCTGTTGTTCGCCGAACAGGATCTGCTGGCGAACCGTGCCCTGATGACGGAAAGCGAGGCGCGCGTCATCGAGATGCGCGCGCGGCTGATGCAGACGTCCGGTGTGCAAGCACTGCCGCTGCGCTATGACGAACTGCCGGCGCCGGTCATCGCCGGTGCCCCGCATCCCCGTCTCGACGCCGCGCTGCGGGCCGTCGAGCGCGGAGAACGTCAGATCGGCTATCTCCAGAAATCCCGGCGCGACGCGCCCGAGGTTGGCGTGACCTATCGTCGCGATTCGGCCGGCGGCGGCCTGCCCAGCGACCAGACTGTCGGTGTCTACGTGCGTTTTCCGTTCGCCACCGATGCGCGCAACCTGCCCCGTGAAACGGCCGCGCAAACCGAACTGATGACCGCACGCGCGGAGCGGGACCGTGCCGAGCGTGTCGTGCAATCCGAAATCGATACCGCGCAGCAGACGCTTGCGCTGGCCGAGCAGCAGCTTGCGCTCGTCACGCAGCGCAGCGCCACGCTGACCGAACGCGCCACCCTTCTGCGCAAGACCTTCAATGCCGGCGAGATCGGCCTGCCCGAAGTCCTGCGCGCGCAAAACCAGGCACTGGATGCCGAAGTCGAACTGGCCCGCGTCCGCGCGCGGCGCGGCTTCGCCATTGCCAACATGAACCAGGCACTGGGAGTGCTGCCATGATCCGACTGCTGATGTCATCCCTCTGGCTCTGCGTGGCCCTGACCTTGCCGGCCGCACACGCTGCGCCAGGCGCCCACGGGCCCAACGGCGAACACCTCGACGCACCCGGGGCTACGGCAGCCGGGGCTGCCTCGCGCCCGGTCATCGAAGCCAACACCGAGAGTTTCGAACTCGTCGGCACGCTGCAGGACGGCGAATTCTCCGTTCTCGTCGATCGCTATGAGACCAACGAACCGGTCACCACAGGAACATTGGAGGTCGAATTCGGCCCGCTGAAGGCGCAGGGGAAGCTGAACGCCGATGTCGGCAGCTTCTCCTTTACCGGCCCAACGCTACTGGCCGCGCTACGACAGCCGGGAGACCACGCGCTGGTGTTCACACTGGTCACCGGCAACGACACGGACCTGATCGAAGGCAAGCTGCGCGTTGCACAGCGCGGTGATACGCATGGCCACTGGCACGCGAGCCCCGTTGTAAAGGTCGGCGCGGCTGTTCTGGTGGTGCTGTTCGTGATTGCGATGGCATGGCGCCTGCGTCGTCGCCGCACCGTTCGCTAAGGGCAAAGCCATCATGAAGACAATCCTGATCCAAACCCTGATCGCCCTGCTGGCAAGCCAAGCCTTGTTCGCCAACGCCGCCCCCGGTGCGCACGGTCCCGGCGGCGAACATCTCGATGCACCAGGCGCAGCCATCACCACCAGTGGACTGGCGCGACTGCCGGACGGTAGCGTGCAGATACCCAAGCTCGCGCAGCGACGTATGGGGATTCGCACTGTCATGCCGCAAGCTGGCGAGCATCCGCAAACGGTGCCGCTCAATGCGACTGTCATGATGGACCCCAATGCGGGCGGCCGAGTGCAGGCCGGTCATCCGGGCTGGCTCGAAGCGCCACACGATGGCTTCCCGGTGCTGGGGCAGCGCGTCACCAAGGGCCAGATACTTGCGGTGCTGCGGCACAAGAACGAGCCATTCGATATCGGCAACCAGCAGGCGCAACTCGCCACGCTCACGGCCAACCTCAAACTGGCGCGGCAACGGCTCGAACGGCTGGAGTCGTTGCAGGACAGTATTCCCCGCAAGGATATCGATGCAGCGCGTGCGGAAGTACAGAGCCTGACCGGCCAGCGCGAAGCCGTGTCGACAAGTCTGCATCCCACCGATACGTTGCGTGCGCCTGCTGCGGGTGTCATTGCATCGGCCAATGTCATCGCAGGCCAGGTGGTGACCGCGCAGGACATTCTGTTCGAGATCGTCGATCCGCAGCGGCTCATGATCGAGGCGCAGAGTGCGGATGCCTCGCTGCTCGGCCGTATCCGCAATGGCGTGCTCGCCGATAGCGGCAAGCTGACATTCGTCGGCGCGGGTCGCAGCCTCAGAAATGGCGCCGTGCCGCTGACCTTCCGGTTGACCGATGGCTCGACGACGCTTGCCGTCGGCCAGCCCGTTACCGTCATCGCGCATCTGTCGGACACGGTAAAAGGCATTGCGCTGCCGAGCGAGGCCGTCGTGCGCAACCAGAACAATGAACCGGTTGTCTGGATCAAGTCGGGCGCGCAGCGCTTCATCGCGCAGCCCGTGGAAATGCGCACGCTCGATGCGCGGACCATTGTTGTCACGCGCGGGTTGTCGCCGGAGAACCGCGTCGTCGTGACCGGTGCCCCGCTGATCAACCAGATTCGATAAGGACGCGCCATGTTCAACTGGATCGTCCGTGCCAGCCTTGGCAATCGCCTGATGGTGCTGGCCGTCGCGCTCGTCCTGATGGTGTACGGCGCGCTCACGGCGTGGCGCACACCTGTCGATGTCTTTCCGGACCTCAACAAGCCGCTGGTCACCGTGATCACCGAGGCTGGTGGCATGGCACCGCAGGAAGTGGAACTGCTGGTGTCGTTCCCGATCGAGACTGCGCTCAATGGCATGCCCGGCGTTACGCGCGTGCGTTCCGTGTCCGGCGTGGGCCTGTCTATCGTCTATGCGGAGTTCGACTGGGGCAGCGACATCTATCGCAACCGTCAACTGGTGTCCGAACGGCTGGCACTGGTCAAGGAGCAGTTGCCCGGCGGTCTTACGCCGATTCTCGGCCCCGTGTCGTCGATCATGGGCGAGATCATGCTCGTTGCACTGCCCATTGATGCCGCGAAGGTCAGCCCGATGGTGGCGCGCGAGTATGCGGACTTCGTGCTGCGCCCACGGCTACTGTCCGTGCCTGGTGTGTCCCAAGTCATCCCCATCGGCGGCGAGGTCCGGCAGTTGCGCGTCGAACCCGACACTGCGCGGATGGCACAGTTTGGCGTGACGCTTGCCGATGTGAGCCGTGCACTGCGCGACTTCGCTGCCAATTCAAGCGGCGGCTTTATCGACCTGAACGGCCGCGAGTACCTGATCCGCAACCTCGCACGTACCACGCGGCTGGAAGACCTGCGCGGACTCGCTGTCAGCTATCGGGACAACGCACCCGTGCTGCTGGAGCAGATCGCGACGGTGCGGCACGCCGCGGCGGTCAAGCGTGGCGACGCGGGCTTCAATGGCCTGCCGGCTGTCATCGTCAGCGTGCAGAAGCAACCGGCAGCCGATACCGTCAAGCTCACGCGCGAGCTTGAGCAGGCGCTTGGCGAACTGAAGCAGGGCCTTCCTGCGGGCATGGCTGCGCCGCAGATCCTGTTCCGGCAAGCCGACTTCATCGAGGCATCGATCGGCAACGTGGTCGAGGCACTGCGCGATGGCGCCATCATGGTAGCCATCGTGCTGTTTGCGTTCCTGCTCAGCGCGCGCACCACGGCGATATCGCTGATCGCGATTCCGTTGTCACTGGCCGTGACGGCGCTCGCGTTCAAGCTGCTGGGCCAGTCGATCAACGTGATGACGCTGGGTGGTCTTGCCATCGCTATCGGCGAACTGGTCGATGATGCGGTGGTGGATGTCGAGAACATCCTGCGGCGACTCAAGCAGCGACGAACGATGGACAATCCACCGTCCGTGCTCGAAGTCATCTGGCGCGCATCAGTCGAAGTGCGTTCGGGCATCGTCTACGCGACGCTGATCGTCGTACTGGTGTTCGTGCCGCTGTTCGCGCTGCCGGGTATCGAAGGTCGATTGTTCGCGCCGCTGGGCATTGCCTATATCGTGTCGATACTCGCGTCTATGCTCGTGTCGATGACGGTCACGCCGGTGCTGTCGTACTACCTGCTGCCGGAGATGAGGCGTCTCGATCATCCCGACAGCCCGCTGGTGCGATGGCTCAAGCGCGTGGAAACACGCGTGCTGGGCTGGGCCTTCCCGCGCGCCCGGCTCGTACTGTCCGCTGCCGTGGCAACGGTACTGCTCGCTGCGGCCACCGTACCCTTCCTCCCGCGCGCGTTCCTGCCGGCGTTCAACGAAGGCTCGCTCGTGATGTCGCTGATGTTCAATCCCGGCACCTCGCTGGCCGAGGCCAACCGCATGGGTGCGCTGGCCGAAACGCTGATCCGGCAGGTGCCAGAGGTGATTCAGGTAGGCCGACGCACGGGTCGCGCGGAACTCGACGAGCATGCCGAAGGCGTTCACTCCTCGGAAATCGATGTGGATCTGAAACGCTCGGGCCGCAGCCGCGAAGTTGTGATGGCAGCCATTCGCGCGCAGCTCTCCACGCTGCCGGCATCGGTAGCCATCGGCCAGCCGATCTCGCACCGGCTCGATCACCTGCTGTCCGGCGTGCGTGCGCAGATAGCGCTCAAGATCTATGGCGACGATCTTGACACGCTGCGCGGACTCGCAGAAAACCTGCGTGGACGGCTCAATGGCATTCCGGGTCTGGTCGATATCTCCGTGGAGAAGCAGGTGCTGATTCCACAGGTCAATATCCGGCTCGACTATCGCAAGGCTGCGCAGTACGGCATTGCGCCCGGTGATGCGCTGGCGAGCCTGCAAACGCTCGCCGAAGGCGCGCGCGTCTCGCAAGTCATCGAAGGCGTGAAACGCTTCGATCTCGTTGTACGCCTGCCCGATGCGGGTCGCACACCCCAGGACCTGGCGCGCGTCATGATCCAGTCTCCGCGCGGCGCCATACCGCTCTCGGCCATTGCCACGGTAGACGAAGCGGATGGCCCGAATCAGGTGGGTCGCGAGAATGGCCGCCGTCGCATCGTGGTCTACGCGAACACCGATGGCTCCGACATGTCGCGCGTCATCGGCGGCGTACGCGACGCCATCGCGCAGTCGGGGTTGCCCGGTGGCTATTTCGTCAGCGTCGAAGGCCAGTTCCAGGCACAGGAGCAAGCCAGCCGTCTGATCGCGCTACTGGCGCTGGGCTCGCTCGCGATGATCTATCTCGTGCTGTTCTCGCGCTACCGTTCACACCGTCTGACGCTCGCGATCATGGGCAACATTCCGTTCGCATTGATCGGCAGTGTTGCTGCGATGTGGATCGGCGGACTGACGCTCTCCGTGGCGTCGATGGTGGGCTTCATCACGCTGACGGGCATTGCCACGCGCAACGGCATTCTCAAGGTCAGCCACTACATCAATCTTTGCCGCTTCGAAGGCGAGCAGTTCGGCATTCCCATGCTGGTGCGCGGCTCGCTCGAACGGCTCACACCGGTGTTGATGACCGCGCTGGTGGCGGCCTTCGCACTGGTGCCACTGCTGATTTCAGCGGATGCGCCCGGCAAGGAAATCCTGCACCCCGTGGCGGTCGTCATCTTTGGCGGACTGCTCAGTTCCACACTGCTCGATGCCGTGCTGACACCAGTGATCGTCTGGTGCTTCGGACGCGAGCCCATCGAGCGGATGGTGAAGGAAGGCGGACGCGAAGCGTATTGATTGCACGGATCGCACTGGATCCACGGGCTTTGTGGCGACGCCCCGGAAGTCGCCCGTTTTTTGGAGTACTCCCATGAAGAAGTTGATCGCCATCGCCATGGCTGCTGCCGCCCTCGGCTCTGCCGGCCTCGTCCATGCTCACGGCGCGAAGCCCGCACAGTACGGCGGTGTGGTGCAGAACGCCAGCGACATGCAGTTCGAACTCGTCAACAAGGATGGCAAGGTCAGCCTGTATGTCGACGACCACGACGAGAAGAAATCCGTCACCGGCGCCAAGGGCAAGCTGACCGTGCTGGCCGGCACGGACAAGAAGGAAACCACGCTGGCACCGGGCAACGACAATGCGCTGGTCGCCAAGGACGCCATCGCGCTGCCGTCAGGCGCCAAGGCCGTGGCGACGGTCACGTTCGCCGATGGACAGACGGTAACGGTGCGGTTTACGGTGAAGTAAGACGATGACGATCGGCGCCCCTCACAGGAGGGTTGCCGGTCATTTGCGCTGCAATCGACACTTATCTGCCGCGCACAACCCTTTCTTGTAGAGACCTCTACAACATTGAAACAGGAACTACAGCCCACTAAGCTAGGCGCATGTCTCCTGTTCCATCTTCCTCCCTATGGGTTTTGCTGGTTGTCAGCCTGCCCACATCGGCCGCCACCGCACGCATGCGGTTCTGGCGTGGCATCAAGGCGCTGGGTGCGGCAGCCTTGCGCGACGGGGTCTATCTGCTCCCCGATGTCGCTGGATTGCGCGAGCCACTGCAGGCGCTCTCAACAGACGCGATCCATGAGGATGGCAAGGTCTGGACGCTTTCCGTGCAGGCCAACACGGCCCAGCAAGATGCCGAGTATCGCGCGTTGTTCGATCGCACTGCCGAGTATGCAGACTGGATGACGGAAATCTCCGGCGCGCGCGCCACGTTGGCCGATGCCGACGAAGCCGGACTCCTGCGCATGACGCGCCGGTACGGTCGTGGTTACGACGCCATCCGCAAGATCGATTTCTTTCCGAACGAGGCCACGTCCCGCGCTGAAGCACAGTGCCGTGATTTCAACGCGGCCATCGACATCATGCTGTCGCCGGGAGAACCGCAAAGGGTCGCTGGCAACATCCCGCGTCGCGACCCGACGCAATACCAGGGACGTCGCTGGGCTACGCGTCAGCACCTATGGGTAGATCGCGTCGCCAGCGCCTGGCTGATCCGACGTTTCATCGATCCCCACGCCACTTTCCTGTGGCTCGAAGACATACGCGACTGTCCGGACGATGCGCTCGGTTTCGACTTCGATCGCGCCACCTTCACGCATGTGGGCGACCGGGTTTCCTTCGAGGTATTGCTCGCCAGCTTCGGCTCGACGAGAACAAGGGTCTGGCGCGACTGGGCCAGATGGTTCATGTGCTCGACATCGGCGGCACGCCCGTAGCGGAGGCCAGTGGATTCGAAGCGATATTGGCCGGCGCGCGCGAGCGCCTTTCCGATGACGACGCATTGCTGGCTGAGGTCGGATATGTCCTTGACTCGCTCTATACGCATTTCTCCAGCGCACGCAAACGCTAGGACATGCTAGTTCGTCGACTTCCTAAAAATCATCGCAACACGCTCCCCATACGACAAGATGAACGCGCCCCCGCCAACCACCTCGGTCGAGCCGACACACGAGCTCCCCAGCTACACGCTGCGCCAACTGGTGTTGTACTTCCTGAAACTCGGCACGCTGGGTTTCGGTGGTCCGGTGGCGCTTGCTGGCTACATGCACCGCGATCTGGTCGATGCACGGCAGTGGATCACCGATGGCGACTACAAGGAAGGATTGTCGCTCGCGCAACTCGCACCGGGACCGCTCGCGGCACAACTCGCGATCTACCTCGGCTATGTGCATTACCGCATCGTTGGCGCGACTTTGGTCGGTATCGCCTTCGTGCTGCCTTCGTTCCTGATGGTGCTGGCGCTTGGCTGGGCGTATGTGCGATTCGGCGGCCTGACGTGGATGCAGTCGGTGTTCTACGGCGTAGGTGCTGCGGTGATCGGTATCATCGCCATCAGCGCCTACAAGCTGACCAAAAAGAGCGTAGGCAAGGACAAGCTGCTCTGGTTGATCTATCTAGTGCTCGTCGCCGTGACGGTGATCACCGAATCGGAGGTCGCGTGGCTGTTCCTCGCGGCCGGCGTGCTGGTGTGGCTCTGCCGCGCGCCGCCAAAATGGCTGCGGCAAGGCAGGCTGAACGCTTTCGCGGCCGCTCCGCTGACGACGGCAAGCGGCATGATGAGCGCCATCGACTGGCCGCTGCTAACGCAAATCGCCGTGTTCTTCGCCAAGGCCGGTGCGTTCGTGTTCGGTTCCGGACTCGCCATCGTGCCATTCCTGTACGGTGGCGTGGTGACCGAGCACCACTGGCTGAACGACAAACAGTTTGTCGATGCCGTAGCCGTCGCGATGATTACGCCCGGCCCGGTTGTCATCACGGTGGGCTTCATCGGCTACCTCGTGGCGGGCTTCCCCGGCGCCTGCGTCGCGGCTGCCGCAACGTTTCTCCCCTGCTACCTGTTCACCGTTCTCCCCGCGCCGTATTTCAAGAAATACGGCAAGCTGCCCGCGATCCTGGCGTTCGTCGATGGCGTAACGGCAGCGGCGATCGGCGCCATCACCGGAGCGGTGATCGTGCTGGCGAAGCGCTCGATCGTCGATATCCCAACTGGGCTCCTGGCACTCGTCACTGTTGCGCTGCTGCTGAAATTCAAGAAGCTGTCCGAACCGATGATTGTTGCTGGTGCCGCATTGATTGGCCTTGTGGTCTATCCATTGCTGCACCATTGAACACCATGATGTTCACGCCGGACCGCGTCTGCAGGTGCAGGCTATCTGGGACGCCGTGCAACATAGATTGCCGTCGGATTATATCGACCGAACTACGGCGATTCGTGTCGCGACATTCCTCTGCGGCCGTCGATACTGTTGACGCACTGAGCGGCCACCTGCGCACGAGATGCGGGCGCTTCTATGGTTTCGCCCCGAAGAGCGCCCCTATGGAGGCGGTCACGCCGAGCGCCAGCGCACCCCAGAAGGCCACGCGTAGAGCGCCGCGTGCCAACGACGCCCCGCCTGCGCGAGCGCCTACCGCGCCCAGCAACGCGAGCAACACGAGCGTCGCAACCGTCAGGGTTATCGCAAGGCTATCTCGCGGGACAATGCCCACCATAAGCACGGGCACGACCGCACCCGCCAGGAACGCTGCCGCGGATGCCAAGGCGGCCTGCACTGGTTTTGCGGCGAGTTCCTGCGTGATACCGAGTTCGTCGCGCAGATGGGCGCCGATCGGGTCGCGCGCCATGAGCTGGTCGGCCACGCGTGTTGCCAGTTCCGGATCGAGGCCACGTCCTTGATACAACGCGATGAGTTCCTGGCGCTCCTCCACAGGTTCGGTGGCGTGCTCGCGCTCCTCGCGGCCGCGATCCGCGCCCTCGACGTCGGCCTGGCTGCTCACCGAGACATACTCGCCGGCCGCCATCGACAACGCGCCTGCCGATAGGGACGCCAGGCCCGTCAGCATGATTGTGGAGGTCGTGGCATCGGCTGCCGCCAGCCCGACCAGCAGGCTCGACGTCGAAATGATGCCATCGTTCGCGCCAAGCACTGCGGCGCGCAACCAGTTGACGCGTTTGACCAGATGCCGAGTGCTGCGATGATCCATGTCGATGCCTCCGTTGCGCTAAATTAGTGACACACCGTGACTTCCTTACGTGTAGCGTTTCCAGCTCGCCCAGCGTCCTTCGATCCCTCGCATGCATAGATCGAACAGCAGGCCCACGCATCCAATCGCAAGGATGCCGGCAATGACCACGTCCGTTGCCATGAACTTCGCGGCGCCATGCACCATGAAGCCCAGGCCTGCCGTTGCCGCAACCATCTCGGCGGCCACCAGCGTGGTCCAGCCGAATCCCATCGCAATCCGCATGCCAGTCAGGGTCGATGGCAGTGCGCCGGGCGCCATCACATGTTGCAGCAACTGCCGCCGTGTGGCGCCCAGCGAGCAAGCGGCACGGATCTGCTCGATCGGGATCGACTGCACGCCCGCGCGGGTGTTCAGCACGATGGGCGCGAACATCGCCAGGTAGATCAAGACGATCTTCGACGTCTCGCCAATGCCGAGCCATAACACCAGCAGCGGAAGGTACGCGAGCGGCGGCAACGGTCGATAGAACTCGATGAAGGGGTCCAGCACGGCGCATGCCGTGCGGCTCATCGCTGTCAGCGCGCCGATGGGAACTGCCGTGACAACCGCAAGCCCGAACGCTGCAAGCACTCGCGTGACGCTCCATCCGAGATGCGAGAGCAGCGTGGCATCCTCGAATCCGTCCGTCGATAGCAGGTAAAGCTGCGACATGACGGACTCCGGCGATGGCAGGAAAAGCGGATCGACCCATCCGGAACGCGTGGTCATCTCCCACATCACCAAGGCGGTCATGACTACGGCCACACCGAGCGGCCAACGTGGCCACCCTCGCATCGCAGCGAAATGCCGCCGGGTTCGCGCGGCAGAGTGCGCCGCACTGGGTTCGGGACGCGTGGCGGCCTCCCATGGCGGATCAGCAAGTTTCATGGCTGACCTCGTGCTCTCGTTCGATCAAGTCGAGCACCTGTTCACGCATTGCGAGAAACGATGCGCTCACGCGAACTTCGCGGGGATTGGCGGACCGCAGGCTGCATCGCCCGAAATCGAGCGGGATATCGCGTATGACGCGTCCCGGCCGAGGAGAAAGAATCAGCAGCCGCGTGCCGAGCAGGAGCGCTTCGTCGATATCGTGGGTGATGAAGAATACGGTCTTGCGGGTAGCCTCCCAGATGTTCAGGATCAGCGTCTGCAGTGCTTGCCGCGTGCGGAAATCCAGCGCACCGAACGGCTCGTCCATCAACAGCATCGCGGGATCGTTGGCAAGCGCACGCGCGATACCCACACGCTGCTGCATGCCTCCTGACAGTTGATGGACGGCATGCTTGTCGAATCCTTCGAGGCCGACTTGCCTCAGACTGTCCATCGCCCGCTGCACGCGCGCCGCGCGTGTGAGTCGCTTGAATCGCAGGCCGAGCGCCACGTTGTCCATCACATCGAGCCACGGCATTAACGCATGCCTCTGGAACACGACCCCGCGCTCGACGCCGGGCCCCGTGATCGGCTCGAACTGCGTTTGCGCAGCGCGCGACGCGGCCATGGTCACGATACCTTGCGAGGGTGCGACGAAGCCGGCCATCAGGTTGAGCAGCGTGGTCTTGCCGCACCCCGATGCACCCAGCGCAACCACGAACTCTCCCGGTGCAATGTCCAGGTTCACCTGCGACAGCGCAGCAACCTCCGGCCCGCCGAGCGGGCTGTCATAATTCACCGAGACATCCCGGAGACGAATCTGCAGCGACATCCCTGTCTACCTCAGCGCTTCGACGAAAGCAGGATTGATCGCCACGCTGTAGTCGGGCAGCACCACAGGCACCTTCTTCTGGTCCTTCAGGAACTGTGCGGTGGATGCCAGCGCACGGGCGGCGGCGCCATCCTTGCCTCCGCCGAGCCAGTTCCTGCCCGCCTGTTCTCTGGCGAGCGGATAGCTATACAGCGCCATGATGCCAATACGTCGGCGGGCGTCGCCCCGGACTGGCGCGCAACCTTTGTCACCTGCGGCGAGGTCGAAGTCCATGTCTGCGGCGCCTTCACATAGTCCTCAGTCGCCTGCTCCATGACCTTCGTGAATGCGGTCAAGGCCGGCGCATGACTGGCAGAGAATGCCTTGGCTACCACGAGCGTATCGAAGGTAGGGCGTCCGCGCCGCGCCAGCTCGCCCGATGTGAGAATCACCTTGCCGCTGGCTTGCAGTTTGTGCAACGCGGGCGCCCAGACGAATGCGGCATCGATATCGCCGCGTGACCATGCCGCGAGCATCTCGGAGGGTTGCAGGTTGATGATCTTGACCTTGCCCGTCACGCCGTACTGCTCAAGCGCGAACAACGCGTGGTAGTGCGTCGTCGAGGCGAACGGCACCGCGAGCGTCTTGCCCGCCAGATCCTCCGGCTTTCCGATGCCGGAACCGTTGCGCACCACCAGTGCTTCGGCAGCATCGATGCTGTCCAGAATCCAGAACACTTCCACCTTCACGCCCCGGCTCACGGCCGCCGCAACGGGACTGCTGCCGGCCACGCCGATCTGCACATCGCCCGCTGCCATCGCGGCCATGACATCGCCGCCGCTATCGAACTGGCGCCAATGAATCTTCCAGCCTGTTGCCTTCTCGAACTCGCCATCGGCGATAGCGCGCTGCCACGGGGCAAACATGCTCTGCACGCCGATTGTCACTTCCACGGGCGCTGCTGCGGAAGCCCTCCCGCCGACACCGCATATCGTGGCGGCAATCGTCAGGAGCAATACGGCCAGGAAACCCCGGCCCTGTGTAGAAAGGAAATGCTGCATGGGTGTTTCTCGCGCGGTTTCGTCAGTCACGGTTTCGTCTATCAGCGCGATGCCGCAGCACCGAGCATGGCCTCGAAAGCGCGGAACACTTCCTCATCTGTGGTTTCTTGTAGGGATAGAGGTCCGCAGGGTCCGCGTCATGCACCACCATCGCGCTATCCGCCTCGAAGATCAGTAGTTCACCGGCAGAGGTCTCCGCGCAATCGAGGCCCACATAGTCGAGACCAAGCGCCATGTACGCACCCTGCAGCGCCGAGGCGTGTCGGCGTGCGAATCCCTGATCGAACTCGTCCATCAGACGCGCTTCTTCAGCGCGCTTCACCGCAGAATCGGCCATGCCCGCATTGGCGTAATGGACCATCCAGTGGCTGGAGATGCCAACATGGCAAACGTAAGGCACGCCCTGGACCAGCGCGACCCGATACTTGCGGAACTGCCCGTCGGTGCTGCTGTAGTCGATGAACAGCGAGACATGGAATGCGTCGCCCTGCATGCACAGGAGATACACGGCTAGCGCCGCGCAATCATCGATCTTCTCCAGTCCGTAACCCGCGTGCGAATCGACAGGACGCACGATCAGCGGAAATCTTCCGCCTTGCAGAAGCTGGTCGATGCGATGCTCACCGGCGACAACCGCCTCCAGCGCCAGGCGATCGACGCACGCGGTAGGCGGCATCAAGAGTCCCGGAATTCCCGCGACCACATTCGGCACGATGTCGCGCGACAGACGTCGCACGGCTTCGGGATGGTTCAGCACGGGCCGGGCCAGACCTGGGCATAGTGAGCGAACCACCGCAACAGGGGTTGGCTGCGGCTCGATTCGCCAATCGCAACGAACAGGACGTCGTGATCGGGCACTTCGTCAGGCAACACGCCATCGCCATTCACGTAGAGCACATCGAGCTGCACATTGGCGTATGCGAGCAGGCAGTCGATTGGTGTATTGTCCATCAGGACGCCCGGCATCATCACTGCCAGCACGCGCAGTGCGTCGCCATCACCGGTCCACGCGGGCAGCACCGCATAGCAACGTTGCAGCGACATCGCCTCGGACTGCAACTGCCGGGCCGTCGCGGCATCGCCAATGATCTGCAGCACCAGCGACAGGTCCATCAGCAACTCCGCGTCTTCCGGTTCCGACTGCACCTTGTTCAGCAGTTCCTGCCCGAGAGGACGAAGGTCTTCGTCGGCCAGCGCGCGACATAGCACGTCATGCACACTGATCAGCGGGCGGCGCGGCGCATGCAGATGTTGAGGAGCGGATTGCAGCATGGGAAATGACACTCAGGAGAAGAAGAACCTGTCCGATATTAGGGACTTCCGATTAGCGCCAAATCAGGATGAGAACGCGTTTACGCCGTCAATTGTCGCGATAACACCGCCATTTCCCGCTTGCTAGCACGTATTTCGAAACCGATCATGTCCGCGCGATGACGGCTTCGTAACCATCCTGATACTTTGCGGCGCGTGGCACGCAGCAAGGCGCGGCGCCGTACTGCGTTTTCGCATGATGCTCGACAGTAAGCACGGGCGAATGTGTGGGCAGCAATGCGCCTTCTCCCGGCTCCACGTAGTTCGCTATCAGATAGACAGGCCGCCGCTTGGTCTCGTTGAACAACCTGCCAACGTATTCGCCGAGCACTCCGATGCACACCAGTTGCAAGCCTCCCAGCAGCAGCATCATCGTCATCATCGACGGATAGCCCCGCACCGGCTCGCCGTAGAGAAGCGTTTTGCCGATGATGAACGTCGCCATCGCGAACGCGGGCAGCGCCACGATCAGTCCCACCGATGTAGCGAGCTTCAATGGAATCGCCGAGAACGAGGTGATGCCATCCAACGCGAAGCGGAACAGCCGGCGGTAGTTGAACTTCGTCGTGCCGCTCGCGCGCGCGTCGCGCCGGTATGGCACGGAGACCTGGCGGAATCCGATCCACGAATACAGCCCCTTCATGAATCGGTGCTGCTCCCTCAACCCGCCGAGCGCCACAACGGCCCGCCGGCTCAGCAGACGGAAATCCCCGGTATCGGCAGGGATCTCGATATCGCTGAGACGCCCGATCAAGCGGTAAAAGCAGTGCGCGGAAAACTTCTTGAGGAAGGTTTCCCCATCACGCGACAGCCGCGTGGCATAGACCACGTCGAAACCCTCCTGCCACTTCTGCACCAGTTGTGGAATCAGTTCGGGCGGATCCTGCAGATCGGCGTCGATGATCACCACCGCATCGCCGCTGGCCACGTCGAGTCCGGCAGTCAGCGCGGCTTCCTTGCCGAAATTCCGGCTGAGTTCGACCACTCCCACCCTCGGGTCGCTCGCCTGGAGGTTGTAAAGCAGTGAGAGGGAGTCATCCCGGCTGCCATCGTCGATATAGATCACCTCCCACGGCATCCCCACGCGTTCCATGACGCGCAGCAGTCTCGCGTGGAAACGATGCAGCACCGATGACTCGTTGAAGATCGGCACCACCACGGATAGCTGCGACACAGCGTCCCGTTGCATGTTCATCGCGTTGCTGTTCATCTCACCTCTCCAGCCATGAAAGTCCAGTTGGCGTGCAGCGCATAGTTGAGCAGCGTCACCACCGCAGTGCTGAGCGCCTGCGCCAACAAATAGTGAAAGCCCAATGCCAGAGCACATGCCATCAGGACGGCGTTGAGCAACAAAGTCAGGCCGGACACGACCATGAACCGACTGAGGCACGACGGCCGCGCGTCACCTCGCACAAAGACCCAGCGACTGCTCAGGGCATAGTGCGTCAACAACCCCGCGGCACTACCGAAAGCCGAGGCGCCGACGACCGGGGTACTTTCCCGCACCAGCACAATCAGCGTCACGTAGTGGACCGCCGTGGCGGTTGCACCCACTACCAGATAGCGCGCAAACCGCGGTGCACCTCTCATCGCCGCTCCACCAGCACGTTCGCGCCGCGACGAAATACCTCTGCGGTGCCGGGACTCATTCCCGCCTTCAGCGTTGCGTAGGTGCTCGAACGCATGACCGCGAGCTTGTGACCCGGCGTTGCCCACCGACGCAGGAACGCCGCGTCATCGACCACCCATCGTTCAGGTTCCACCGTGAAGCCAAGATCGAGCTCTCCACGCGCCTGTACGACAATAGGCTGCATGGTCGAGTAGAACGCCAACCCCCGGTCGATCTGGCCGACATTGAAGAGTTCGGTATCGGCAGTGCGCAGCGTCCTGGCCTTCAGGCCGATTTCCTTGACCGACAGCGATTCGAACGCGCGCGACGCCAGCAACCCCGCCTGGATGCCTGAGAGGCTTGCCACGGCGGCGATCGCCACCGCCAGCGACTTGCGACCGACCAGTACCGCACGGCACGCCATGACACCACCCGCCATCAGCGCACAGGCAGACACGAAGCCCCACGCTTGCAGCGCGGACAGGTCGCTCACCTCCTTGCGCAACAACGACTGCGACCACTCGGGACGCCATAGACACAGCGCGATACCTGCGCCGAGCAGCGCCATCGCGACGAATCCTGCGCACAGCACGCGACGGCTCGCATTCAGTACCCGCCCGCCCAGCAATACAGCCAGCGGCGGCAGCATCGGCAGGATGTAGAGCGGCAGCTTCGAATGGGATACCGAGAAAAACGCAAGCACGACCAACGCCCAGATGGACAGGAACACAGTCGTATCGAATCGCCCCTCGACCTCGATCTGCCGACGGAATATCGCGGCGCGCCACATCACGCCGAGCCACGGGATCATGCCTGCGGACACCACCGCGATGAAGAACCACCATGGCTTGTTGCGCGCGTGAACCGTCGACGAGAAGCGGGCGAAATGCTCCTGCACGAAGAAGTAGTGCAGGAACTCGGGATTGCGCTGCGAGACCGCGATCAGCCACGGCAGCGCAACGAGCATGGCGAGCGGACTCCAGCGCCAGAAACGTGAATCGGCGAGCAGTCGCCACTGCCGCGTCGTCACCACATAAAGCAGCAGCGTCACCGCCGGCAACACCACGGCAATGAGCCCCTTCGCCAAAAAGGCGAGTCCTAGCAGCAGCCAGATGCCCGGGTAGAGCCGCGCGTTCCCAGTCTGACGCGCCACGGCAAAGACCAGTACCGCACTGCCCAGCAACGAAGCGACGCCAATGTCCGTGGTGGTGAGATTGGAACCGAGGATCCACAGCGGCGCGCCACCCAGAACCCATGCGGCGGCCATGCCCTCCCGCCGCCCGTACAGCGCCTTGCCGGCCCACCAGGCCATGCCGACGCCGAAAAGCCCCACCATTGCGCTCCACGCACGAGCGGTCCACTCGCTGGGACCAAACACCGTATAGGCGCTGGCAGTCGCCCAGTACTGCAGCGGAGGTTTGTCGAAGAACTTGATACCGTTCAGGCGCGGCGTGATCCAGTCGCCCGAGTCCACCATCTCCTTCGGCACCTGCGCGTAGCGCCCCTCGTCCGGCTCATAGAGCGGGCGGTTCGATATAGTGGCGAACCAGAGCAGGACGGCAGCCATCATCGCGGCCATCAGATATGCACGTCGTCTCACGACTACCCTTCCATCATTGCGGGACGCCTGCATCCGCGCATGGTCACAAACAGGTCTCCGATTCGTACGCACGAGCGCGCCCCCAGCGCAGCAATCATCTGCGCTGTCCGGAACGAAATCGAAGGGAAAGCCCGAGGGCTGGATCAGAGGCGCGCCGTAACGCTGGTACCTGCTGCGGCGCTCGAGGTGACGCTTACAGCGTCATGGCGTCATGTCCTGGTACATCTTCTGCATGTCCTTGTACTTGCCTGCCGCGGCCTGCATGGAGAACTGCAGACGAACATTGTTCTCGGCAATCGCCACGCGCTCGGTGTCGATCTCCACGGTATTGCCGTCCATGCTGGTTTGCAGCGGCACGCGGAACATCAGGTCTTCCTCGGGCGGCGGCGCCGAAGCGGCGATATGCCCCGCCGACGTGGTGATCATTCCACCGAACTGATGCGAGACACCCATCGCGCGCTCCAGCTCGGTACCGAACTCGATATCGCGTGCCTTGTAGTTGGGCGTATCCATGTTCGCCACGTTGCCGGCCAACAGCTCGAAACGCTTCATGCGAAGCCTGAGCGATTGCTCGTGAATGTCTTCCTTGCTATTGGCGTATTTGCCTACATAAAGATCGTCTGCCACGCTGAATTCCCCGGATTGAAAATGCGACTCATGATATGCAGGCCCGGCGTTATCACTGTTCTGAACAGGAGGCAGTTCACGCAAAACGCAGATGACAAGTTTGCATTGATCTCGTCATGATTCGTCAGCGGCAGGCCTTACCGGAGGCACCTCGACATCGGTGTCGCGCCTGTTACCTCAATTGCGTGCCTGTTGTCGAACCGGAGATCATTCTATGCAATGAAGTGTTGGATTTATGCACATTGCTTAAATGTAATGCCCTCTCAATGTTCGCACTGAGATCGAGTAATTTTTATATGCGGACTTTTAAAGTATCCAGACAGATCGATAAAAAAATCCCCGAACCGCGTAGCGGATTCGGGGACAGGACGTTTCATGAAGAAGCGATTATTCTAATGCGCGTCGGGCCATCGCGGGTGCTGGTCGTCGATCGTGAAGGCATGACGGTGGCTACGTTCGCCGGTGCGCTCGCCTTCCGCCAGGTGCACATGCATGCCCTCTTCATCGGGATGCTCGTGCGCGATGACATCTTCGTCGCGTGACGGCCAGAGCTTCCATGCCATGAACAGACCCACTACGGTAATGACCGACATGACCGCAGCCGTGGGACCCATGCCCAGCCTTGCGCCGAGCTGCCCCGCCAACGGATACGTAATGAGCCAGCACGCGTGCGACAGCGAGAACTGCGCCGCGAACACCGCAGGGCGATCGGCCGACGATGCGGAGCGCTTGAGCAGGCGCCCGCTCGGTGTCTGCGTCATCGAATAGCCGACGCCGATACCGAACCAGGTCAGCAGCAGCGCATGCCATTCGAACGGGCCGCCCGCAAAGGCCACCAGGCTACCGACCGCGAGTCCGATCGCCATGATCGTGGCACCTGTCAGCATGGCGGGCCGGTCCGGACGCTTGTCCAGCAGACGCGGCAACAGCAGCGCCACGAGCATCGAGCCGCAACCGAACGCAGCCAGCGCAAACGGCACGTCCGTGCTGGGGCGTTGCAGCTTGCTCTGCACGTAGACCACCGTGTTCACGATCACCATGGCGCTGGCTGCGGCCGCGGCAAGATTCAGCGCCAGCAGTCCCTTCAGACGTGGCGTGCGCAGATAGATGGAAATGCCACGGAATGTCTTGGCATAAATCGATCCGGTGATTTCCTTGGCGCGCGACTGCGGCAGGGACACCGACACCACGAGTGCGGCCGAGATCAGGAAGCCGACCACGGTGCCACCGAAGAGCCAGTGGAAACTGATGACCGACAACAGCGCCGCCGCGAGCATCGGGCTGACCAGGCTTTCCATGTCGTATGCAAGGCGCGACAGCGACAGTGCGCGCGTGTAGTCCTTCTCGTCACGCAACACGTCGGGGATCGTCGCCTGGAACGTCGGCGTGAAGGCAGCGGATGCAGACTGCAATACGAAGATCAGGATGTAGATCTGCCAGATCTCGTTGACAAACGGCAGCGAAATCGCCACAGCGGCCCGGATCAGGTCCATCGCCACCAGGAAGGCACGTCGCGGCAGGCGATTGGCATAGGCGCCCACGACAGGTGCCACACCAACGTACGCCACCATCTTGATCGCGAGCGCGGTACCCAGAACGCTACCGGCATTGGCGCCCGCCAGATCGTAGGCAAGCAGGCCCAGCGCAACTGTTGCCAGGCCGGTGCCGATCAGCGCGATGACCTGTGCCGTGAACAAATGCCGGTATGTCCGGTTCTTCAATACATCAAGCATCGAGATCTCTCCAATGGCCTGAAACTGGCTCGGTAATCCGCAAGCAAGCGGCGTTCCCGATACAACGGGACACCGCGCATGCATGCGTCAAAGATATTTGGTGATGGACTTGAACTCGCGCAGCGTCTCGTCCGATGGACGCGTGCCATCGCGCACCGCCTCTTCCAGGCAGTGGTCGATATGGTCATGCACCAGGGCCTTCTTGGCCTGGGTCACGGCGCTCTCCACCGCCTGCAACTGCTGTGCGATGGCGAGGCAAGGCCGCCCTTCTTCCATCATGACGACGATGCTGCGCAAGTGACCTTCAGCACGCTTCAGGCGCTTGATGATGCTGGCGTGCGAGGTATGAACGCCCATGTCAGATCCTATCCTGGGGGGAGGATACGATGCTACCAAATCCGATGGGGTGCGACAACCTGTAAAACGCGCGTTGGACCTGATTTTGCAGGTGTTTTTCCGATTCGATCGATGATGAAACGGGAGATGCGGCACGATGTGGCGCGATGTGGCGCTCGGGTCCGGCCTCGCCGGATGGGTGAGGCCGGAGTGCCTGGCCCTTGCGAGCACAGGCAGAGTTGGCGTGGCCGGATAGACCACGCCTGTCAGAGCTAACCTTACATCCGCTTGATTTCAGCGTAATCGCCTTGCGTGCGAAGCGTCATCGTGACGTCCTTCTCGGTACGGTTGCGCCAGTACCAGCCATGGTAGCCATCGAATGCCGCCACCAGTTCGCCGGTATCGGAAGGCGCGCCCTTGCCCTTCTTGTACGAAACCGAACGGCCGTTGCCATCGCCGTGCGCGTCGAAGTTGACCACGGCGCCGTTGGCAGTCCAGTCGAACGAAGTGCGGGCGCCAGCCTTCATCGCCATCTTCACTTCCAGGCCCTGTCCCGGCGCCAGTACGAAGTTGAGCTTGTCGGAGCGGCCCGCTGCGGCATCGGCAGTGGAAGGCGCCGCTGCCGCCACGGTCTGCGCTGCAGGCGCAGCAGGTGCGGCGGTCGGTGTCGCCGCCAAGCCTGTCGCCGCTTCGCCGCCATGGTCGTGACCATGTGCATTCGCCGCCTTCGACGTATCGGCGGGCCATGCGCGTGCCCGTGGCTGTCCGGCTTCGCCGTGACCGGATTGGCAGCCGCCAGTTGTGCAGCGTGTGCGGCGGCATCCTTCTCGGCATCGGCCTTGGCTTCAGCGGCTAGCTGGACCTTGATCTTGCCCATGTCCGTGAGGCCGAGGACGCGACCGATGCCGGTGGGGTCGACCGCGTACTCGGACGGCAGCACGATGGTAACGAGGATGACGGTAGCGGCTGCGGCGGCGATGGCCGTCGAGCGGATGAGACGCGCCGAAGTCGGCAGTTCTGCGCGGGCTGGGATATCGGTGTTGTACATGATCTGATTCTCAGGAAACGAAGAGGCCGGTCAATTGGTAACCGATGAGGATGAAGCCGGCCGACATCATCGCGACGTTGGCGGTGTAGGCGTGGGCCAGGAAGCTCGGCGTACGACGCCAGAAGCCCATGACGATCAGAATGGCCGAGAGCGCCAGCAACTGTCCGATTTCGACACCAACGTTGAAAGCGAGCAGATTCGGCACCAGTCCGTTGGGGGAGATCTCGTACTCGAGAATCTTCGTGGACAGGCCAAAGCCGTGGAACAGGCCGAAGATCAGCGTAGCCGCCTTGGTGTTGGGCTGGAATCCCAGCCAGCGCTGGAATGCACCCATGTTGTCGAGCGCCTTGTAGACGACAGACAAACCAATGATGGCGTCGATGACGTAGCTGTTGATGCCCACATTGAAGTAGACGCCCAGCAGCATGGTCGTGGAATGACCCAGTGCGAAGAGGCTGACATACAGCCCGATATGCTTGAGCCTGTACAGGAAGAAGATCACACCCAGCAGGAACAGGATGTGATCGTAGCCCGTGACCATGTGCTTGGCGCCGAGATACAGGAACGGCAGCAGATGAACGCCGTCGATCTCCTGGATGTACCCCTTGTCGCCTTCTGCCACACCGTGCGCAAAGGACGGCATGGCTGTGAACAGCAGCAGGAGTGCGACCATGACCAGCGCGAGCAGCCGGAGTCGGGACGCGTCGAAGCGCCCGGGTAGAACTGGAATATGCATGTGACTATGACTGTGATGAGTCGTGTTTCGATAGCGCGCAGCGCTATCCCCGATCGATACAGGATCAGGGTCGAGGCGGACGCTCGAGTCGGTAGTGCCACAGCCAGAGCGATGGCAGCAGATAGGTAGCCAGGAACCCGGCGGGTAGCAGTTGGAACACATACCGGTGCGGCGTCGGAATCAGCGCCGTGGCATCGTGGCCATGATCCAGATGGCTGTGGTCGTGCCCACCTGCCGCGCAGCAAACGCTCTCCTGCGCCAGCCGGCTGGCCTGCCCACCTGTGGCGGAAGCCGCATGCGCATGCGTGTGCGAATGAGCAATCGCATTGTCGAATTCGACCACAGGCTGCGCATGGATCTGCCTGTGGCTGGCCGGCAGCATATGCACGCTCGCCGAGCAGATCGCCATCACCAGCGCGAACACCAGCAGCGCCAGCGGCGCCAGTGTTCCCGGGAGGATGGTGCTGGCGCCCAATGGCGCAGCGGCGATGCGTTTCAGCACGTCAGCAGCCGCGTTCCGGATCGAAGACGTAGCCCATGCCGCGCACCGTGTGAATCAGCTTGACCTGGAATGGTTCATCCACTTTGGCACGCAGACGGCGAATGGCAACGTCCACCACATTGGTGTTGGTGTCGAAATTCACATCCCATATCTGCGAGGCGATCATCGCGCGAGACAACACCTCGCCGCCACGGCGCGCCAGCAGATGCAGCAGCATGAACTCCTGGTTCGTCAGTTCGATCCAGCGTCCGCCGCGATACACGCGTCGGCCCAGTACGTCGATGTCGAGATCGGCAATCTGCAGCCGCTCGCCGGTCTGCTGGCGCACCTGGCGCAAACACCGTCGCAGGCGCGCCAGCAGTTCGGCAAATGCAAACGGCTTTACCAGATAATCTTCGGCACCCAGTTCGAACGCCCTGAAGCGGTCGGCAACGCTGTCGCACGCGGTCAGGAAAATCACGGGTGTGGCACGCGCGTTCCGGATGGCTTTCATCACTGTCCATCCGTCGGCCCCGGGCAGCATGACATCGAGGATCACGGCGTCATACTCGCCCTCATGGAACCAGTGAATGCCGTCGAGGCCATCGTGGACCGTGTCCACACTGTAGCCAGATTCGGCGAGTCCCTTGGCCAGATACTCCGCGGAACGCACCTCGTCTTCGATGACCAATACCTTCATGTCTTGAATCGCAATACGCTCAGGGCAGCAGTACAAACGTAGGCAGCCACTTGGCGTGGCGTGCCAGTTCCACTGCGTTCACGACAATCGTCATGCCGAGGAACCACACGGAATCGGCAAGGTTGCGCTGGAACGAGCCCACATGGACGAGGTAGGTACTCTCCGAGCGGAACAGCGACAGCCTGGGGAAGAATGCCGGAGTGCGACGTGCATAGTCGTCGAACTCCGGAAAGTTGCGGGACAACAGATGATCCTCCGAACGGATCACGGCCGGATACATCAGCGCGAACGCCAATGCCAGGATCGCGGCAAGCGTGATCGACTCGGTCATCGCACCCAGCCCCACGATACCCACGAAATTGCACACATACAGCGGGTGGCGGCACATCGAGTACGGTCCGGTCGTCACCAGTTCGGTGCTCTTGCGGCCCGAGATATACAGCGCGCACCACAGGCGGCCAACGGTGGCCATGGTGACGCCCAGCATGCCCACCGTCAGCAGCGCAGCGGAAATCCAGGTGTCATCCCATTGCGAGTGGCCTGTGATGAGGGCGATCAGCACCACGGAAACCACCACGCGCCAGATGCCGATGCGATGGCGGGTCAGGAAGCTATCCAGCGGGCTGGGGGCAGCAATCGCCGGGCGGAGCGAAATATTCATGTTGTCTCGTCTACTGTTTTGTTGCTTTTGAGAGTCGGGGCGGCAGCATGCTGCCGCCCCGTTGCCACGGTCATGCCTCGAGCAGTTCTCCGCCCGGCTTCTCCAGCTTCTTCTGGCGGCGCAGCACCATGCCGCACACGGCTGGCAGCACAAACAGCGTGAGCACGGTCGCCGTGATCAGGCCGCCGATCACCACCGTTGCCAGCGGCTTCTGCACTTCCGCGCCAGTACCCGTTGCAATCGCCATCGGCACGAAGCCGAGCGACGCCACCAGTGCGGTCATCAGCACCGGACGGACACGTTCCATCGCGCCTTCGATGACGGCTTCATTCGGCGCCGCTCCATCCTCCAGACGCTTGCGGATAGCGGAGATCAGCACCAGTCCGTTCAACACGGCCACGCCGGACACGGCAATGAATCCAACCGAGGCCGAGATCGAGAACGGGATATCGCGCAACACCAGAGCAAACACGCCACCTGCCAGCGCCAGCGGCACGGCCGTCAGCACGGTGGCCGTCAGCGCGGCACTACCTATCGCCATGTACAACGTGGCGGCGATCAGGATGAAGCACAGCGGCACGATGATGGCCAGGCGCTGGGTTGCGGCCTGGAGGTTCTGGAACTGACCGCCCCATTCGATGTACATGCCCGGCGGCAGCTTCACTTCCGCAGCGATCCGCTTCGCGGCATCGTCGACGAAGCTGCCCAGGTCACGTCCACCCACGTTGGCTTCCACATACACACGACGCTTGCCGTTGTCGCGGCTCACTTCGTTCAGCCCCTGCGTGAAGCGGAACTGCACGAGCTGACGCAGCGGCACCGACGCACGCGGCTGGCCCTCCACGGCAGGCAGCATGACCGGCAGTGCACCCAGTACATCGAGGTTCTCGCGTTGCTGGCCCGGCAGACGGATCACGATGTCGTAGCGGCGGTCACCATCGAAGATCTGGCCCGACGGACGACCCGCCATGGCTGCCGCCACGGTGTCCGCCACCTCCTTGACGGTCAGGCCGTAGCGCGCAATCGCGGCACGGTCGAACACGATGTCGAAGGTCGGGAAGCCACCGGTCAACGGCACACGCGTATCCGTCGCGCCTGGCGTCTTGCGCAGCACGGCTGCGATCTTTTGCGCGGTGCTCGCCAGATCGTCGAGATTCTCGCCGTAGATCTTCACTGCCACATCGCTACGCACCCCGCCGATCAGCTCGTTGAACCGCATCTGAATCGGCTGCGTCACGTCGTAGTTGTTACCAACCATCGGCGCGGTCTTCTCGCGAATGCGCTCGATGACCTGCTCCTTGGTGGTAATGCCCTCGGGCCACTCGCTCTTGGGTTCAGGATGATGTAGTTGTCTGAAGCGTTCGGCGGCATCGGGTCGGCCGCGAGGCTGGCCGTACCCGCCTTGGAGTACACGGTCTGTACTTCAGGCAACGACAACACCGCGCGTTCGAGCGGCAGGTCGATGGCCACGGACTGGTCGATCGATGTCGACGGAATGCGCACCGAAGACAGGTTCAGATTCTGCTCGTCCAGCGTCGGCATGAACTCGCGGCCAACAAACGTGAAGGCCATCGCCGCCAGCGCCAGCGTCACCAGTGCCGCGCCAAGGAACGGCATCGGACGCGCCACGGCACGTTCCAGCAGCGGACGGTAGCGTTCCTTGGTCACGGCGATGACACGCACTTCCTTCTCGGACACCTTCTTGCGCAGCAGCACCGCCACCATGGCCGGCACAAACGTCAGCGACAGCACGAACGCGGAAGCCAGCGCCAGCATCAGCGTGATGACCATCGGCGAGAACATCTTGCCTTCCACGCCCTGGAACGTCAGGCATGGCAGGAACACCATGAAGATCACCAACTGGCCGTACACGGTAGGACGCACCATCTCGCGCGACGACAGGATGACTTCCTCCAGCCGCTCCTTGAGGGTGAGCAGACGGCCTTCGTGATGCTGCCGTTCGGCCAGGCGCCGCAGCGAGTTCTCCACGATGATGACCGCGCCGTCGATGATCAGGCCGAAGTCCAGCGCACCGAGACTCATCAGGTTGCCCGAGATGTTCAGCCCGTTCATGCCGATGGCACTGATCAGCAGCGACAACGGAATCACCAGTGCCGCAATCACGGCCGCGCGCCAGTTGCCCAGCAGCGCAAACAGGATGACTACCACCAGCGCCGCACCTTCCACCAGGTTCTTGGCCACGGTCTTGATCGTTGCCATCACCAGTTGCGAACGGTTCAGCGTCGGCACGATTACCACGCCAGGCGGCAACGTCTTCTTGATTTCCTCAAGCTTGTCGCCCACGGCCTGCGCCACGGTGCGGCTGTTGGCGCCCACCAGCATCAGCGCACTGCCCACCACGGTCTCGTAGCCATTTCGGCTGGCCGCGCCCGAGCGTAGTTCGCCGCCCACATTGATATTGGCGACCTGACCCACAGTGATCGGCACGCCCTGGCGCTGCGCGATCACGGCACGCGCGATCTCGTCAGCCGACTTGATGCGCGCATCGGCACGCACCAGATACGACTCACCCGAACGGCGGATGAAGTTCGCGCCCACCGACAGGTTGGCATCTTCCAGCGCCTGCGCCAGTTCCTCGAACGAGATGCCATACGCGGCCATCTTCGCCGCGTCCGGCTCCACCACGAACTGCTTGACGTAACCGCCCAGCGAGTCCACATCGGCCACACCAGCGGTCGTACGCAGTTGCGGACGGATGATCCAGTCCTGCACCGTGCGCAGATAGGCCAGCTTCGATACGCGATCCGTCAGCCGCTCTCCCCGCTCGGTCAGGAAGCTGCCGTCGCTCTGCCAGCCCGGCTCGCCGTCCTTCACCTTGGCGCCCTTGCCATCCGGGAACTCGTATTCCACGCTGTAGTGGAAGACCTCGCCCAAGCCGGTGGACACCGGGCCCATCTGGGGTTCGACACCCGCGGGCAGGTTCGGTCGCGCCTGCGCGAGACGTTCGGTCACCTGCTGGCGCATGAAGTAGAGATTGGAACTCTCCTTGAAGATCACCGTGACCTGGCTGAAGCCGTTGCGCGAGAGCGAACGCATGTTCTCCACGCCGTTCAGGCCCGCAATGGCCGTCTCGATCGGGTACGTCACGCGCTTTTCCACTTCGACGGGGCTCAGCGTGGGCACCACGGTGTTGATCTGCACCTGCTTGTTCGTGATGTCCGGCGTCACGTCGATGGGCAGCAGGTTGAGCTGCCACGCCCCGATCGCGCCGACGACGGCGGTGAGGAACAGCACGAGCCACCGGAAGCGGACGGCGCCGCTCAGGATGCTTTCGATCATTCGTCGTCCCCGCCCGCCTTGTTCATTTCCGCCTTGATCAGGAAGGCATTACGGGTGGCCACCTGCTCGCCGGGCTTCACGCCGGAGAGGATTTGCGCCACACCACCGCTGCGCGAGCCAACCAGCACGGACTTGGGGCGAAAGCCCTGCTGCGTGCGCACGAAAACCACATCGCGGCCATCGAGGTTCTGCACGGCATCCTCCGGCACCGACATCGCGTTGGCATCGGCCGCCTTCGTATGCAGACGGACCTGAACGCCCTCGCCGACGATCAGGCCGCTGTTGGCATCGACCGGCGTCACGACTACCGTGGCGGCGCGGGCACTGCCCGAAACGGTTGGCGTCACGGCCTGCACGCGGCCAGCCAGCGGCGCGCCGTTGGCGAGCACGATGGTGGCGTCGCTGCCGGCGGCAATGCGGCTGGTATCGGCAGCGGTGACATAGGCTTCAACCTGTACCGCGCCGGAGCCCGCCACGCGGAACAACTCTGCCTGTGGCGCGACATACGCGCCGAGGGTGACCGACTGCGCGGTAATTCTGCCGGCGATGGGGCTGACGACGGCCACCGAGCGGCCATCGCTCGAGACCTTGGCAGCCTGAGCCACCGTTGCCGCGCGCTGGACCTCGGCTTGCGCCACGTCCAGGGCCATGCGCGCCGACTCCATCTCCTGGCGCGGCGTCACGCCTTGCTGAAACAGGCTCGATTCACGTTCGTATGTCTTGCGCGCCAGGTCCGCACGGGCCTGCGCCACCTTACGCTCGGCGGCCATGGCGGCGGCCTCGGGACTGTCCACCAGCGCGAGCACATCGCCCGCACGTACGGCATCGCCAAGTTTGCGCTGGATGCGCAACACGGCGCCTGCCGCACGCGAGGCGATGACTGCCTCGCTGCCCGGCACGGCCGCTACCGACGCCGGCGCCAACAGTACCGAGCCGACACCACCCGCCGATACCGGCTCCACCGCGATATTTGCCGCGGCAAGGTATTCGCCTGGAATTCTGACCTCCGCAGGCTCGGCGGCCGGCGCCGAGGCGGCTGCCTTTTCCGGTGCGGCGGCGAGCTTCGATACCTCGGCGCCCGACGGGGAACCAAGCCCGCGTGCCGCGCCAAATCCAACCAACGCCGCCGCGGCGGCCACCCCTGCGATCATGGGCCAGCTCGGCTGCCGACGCTCGTTCTTCGTCATCATCGTGATTCCTCAAATGCCAGACGGCCGTCCGCCTGAGCCAATGCCGCCAGGGCGCGTACGCGTGCCAGGCGGGCGTCAATCGTCAATTGCCGCGCGTCGACCAACGCGCGACGTACAGCCAGCAGTTCCACCAACGGTGTCTTGCCCGCCTCGTAACCGAGACGGCCCACGCGATAGGCTTCCGATGCGGCCTGCTCGCCCTGGCTTGCCGCAGCCAGTTGCTTGTCGGTGGCGGCAACCTGCGAAACCGCCGACCGCCGCGCGGCGTTGGCCTCCAACCTCACGGTGTCGAGACGCGCCTGAGCGGCTGCCACACGCTGGACAGCGGCGTCGATCCCGTTGCGATTCCGGTCGAACAGCGGAATCGATGCCGTCAAGCCGACGATATAGCCGCTCTCGTTGGACCAGCCATACCGGCGCACGCCTGCCGTGATGCCGACTTCGGGAATCCAGCGCTTTCTCTCCACGTTCACCTGTGCGTCGAATGCGTTGCGCTCGGCTTCGGCCGTGCGCACAGCGGGTGAATCGTCCGTCGTCGTCCCACCCGGTGTCATGGCGGGCTGTGCGCTCAGCAGCGAACTGCTGATACCGGTATACGCCTCGGTGGCACCCGACAGCGCGGAAAGTCGCGCCAGGGTGCTCGTCACGTCGCTAGAGGCGGCTGCTTCGATGGCCTGTGCGGCGGATACGCTGGCCTGCGCCTGCGCGGTGCGCAGCGTGGCTTCCTTGCCTGTTTCCACCAGTGCGCGCGCTACAGTGAGCTCCTCGTTGGCGAGTGCCAGGTTCTCCTCGGCAAGTGCCTGTCGTCCGAACGCCGCTTCGGCGGTGGCATAAGCCACCGCCAGCTCGGCGGCGTAGTTGACCCGCAACTGGCGCTCCCGCGCCTGGGCCGCTTCGTAGTTGCGCTCACCGACCTCGATCCGCGCGCCGCGCTTCCCGCCGATTTCGAATGGCTGCGTGATCGAGTACGTGTTCTGACGCTGGCTCTGCCCGCCGCTGCTGGGCGCACCGAGATTTTCGGCCAGCGTATCGAAACGCGGATTGAGCCAGGCGCGCGCCTGCGCTGCATCGGCACCTGCCGCGCGCACATTGGCGGCCTGCACCATCATGGTGGGTGCCATCGCCAGGGATTGTTGTAGAAGAACGGAATACGGAGGCGCTTCGGCTGCCTGGATCGACCCTGTTGCCATGAGCAACAGTGCGACACCAATGCAGGGAGCGCTGCGGAGTTTTTTGGGGGTAGCCTGGTTCATCGGACGAAAAGGGTGAGACCGGAAAATGTTTGCTTCAGCTTCAATACGGCGCCCACATGGACTCCCCCTCGAAAAAAGGAGAAATATTTCGGAATCGCACCATAACGTGCACGAAACAGCACACTAAAGCGGAAGCCGAGGCATGCAGCATGATGGGAGATGGTGATACGGCTTGCCGGAGGCCCAGCGTCAGACCTGACTCGATTGCAGCAGCGCGGTGAGCTTGGCCCTTGCACGGGCCACGCGGCTCTCTACGGCTTTGGCGCTGGTGCCCAGTGCCATGGCCGCTTCGGGGTGCGACATGCCAACGAACGAGGTCAGGATGATGATCTCGCGCGAAGCGAGGTCCAGCCGATTCAACACCTGCATGATCTTTGCGAGTTCGAGGCGGGCCGATACCTCGCGTTCGGGGCCGGGGACATCGCTCGTCAGCTCTGCATCTTCGATGTCTTTGGCACCGAACAGGAAATGCCTGACTTGTCGGAACCGGCGGAGATCGCGCATCTTGTTCAGGCCGATGCGGAACAGCCACGGGCGAAACAGCTTGTCCGAGTCGAAATCGTCCAGCGCGTGCCAGGCGGCGATGAACGTGTCCTGCACGATGTCGTCAACGTCGCTCTCCGGCACGCCAAAGCTGCGCGCGGCCTGCGCGAGCGCGCGGCCGTGCCGTTGCACCAACTGGCCGAACGCGTACTGGTCGCCTTGGGCGGCACGCCTGGCCAGCGCTTCATCGACAGAAGGATCGGTCACTGCGAGCCACGTTTGAGCGCGTCCACCAGAACGCGATCATAGGCTGCGCGGTGCTCAGGCTTCAAACCCGCACGCATCTCGAACACGTGTACGAGCGTGGCACGCTGCAAATCGGCAGCGGCGCGCTCCACCTCGCGCGTGGCCTCTTCCACCTCGGGACTCCACTGCGGATTCTTCGCGATAGACTCGGCCAGCTTGCCGTTGGCCGCGCGCAGCCGCGACTCGATCTCGCGACGTCGCGCGGTGAACTCCTCTTCCTTGAGTTCCAGGATCTCGCGCTCGTTGCTATCCAGCGGTACGGCGTCGTGGAGCATTTCGTGAAGACTTGTGTGGGGTTCTTCCGTCGAATGGGTGACATAGACGCCGACGATTGCCATCAGGACGCCAACCAGGGCGCCAACCAGCGTCGACACCGACAGACGAAACGTGCGGGATTTCATCATTTGCCAATCAGCAGGCCAAACGGCGAGGCCGCCGAGGGTGCAGCCACCCAGGTCGGCTGCTGTTTCTGGTACAAACCGACCGCAATCCTGTCGATGGCCGTGAAGGCCACCAGCGACGCGAGTGCCGCGCAGCACACCGCTCGCAAGATATCGTGGCGCGCGGTCAGCACCATCTGAGACGGCTCACGGGACAACCGCTGCTGAATCCTGCCCAAGCCCGGCTCTCGAGACGCCTCATAAGTCACTTTTTGGCTTGCACCAGCCACTCATCAATGTTTCCATGATCAGATCTCCTATCTGACTTGCGGGACATTATTCATACGTCGCCCGAGCACGTCCCCTCGCATTTTTTGACTTTTTTCGCCGCCGTACGGATTGATAGCTTGGCGGCACTCCAACTCACATCAATGAGATGCATCAAGGGATGCACTATTCAGAGTTTCGCCCCTCGCGCGTGCTGACGCACTGCGAAATAACCTCTCCAACGCCTAGGGAAGGATCCGCCTCCAACGGCATCTTTGGCGAAACCTCGCCGTTGCGATCTGATACTATACCCCCTACCCTATTCAGGCATTAGTCATGAGTCACACGCTCCAAGGCAAGCAGAAACTTATCAACCGAGTCCGCCGTATTCGCGGGCAAATTGATGCCATCGAACGCGCCCTTGAGGAGGAAAAGGGTTGCATGGACGTCCTGCAGCAAATCACAAGCTGCCGCGGCGCCATGAACGGACTCCTGAGTGTCGTGCTGGAAGAGCATATTCGCTGCCACCTGGTCGATGCGGAGGCTAGCCGGAGCGACAGTGAAGGCGATGCGCGCGAGGTGCTCATCGCGGTTGTTCGCAGCTACTTCAAGTAGCCCTAGACGCCGTCGAGACAAGTACACCTTTTCCGGTCACTACCATGCAAACTCAAGATCTATCCCAGTGGACCCACTCCCACATATTCGATACCGGCAACCAGGCGGCGGAACGGGGGACCCGACTCGTCATGCTGATTACCGCCACCATGATGTTCGTGGAAATCGCAGCGGGCCTGTGGTACAACTCCATGGCGCTGCTGGCCGATGGCTGGCACATGAGTTCTCATGCGCTGGCTATCGGGCTTAGTGCCTTCGCATATGCTGCTGCGCGCCGTTATGCGAACGACACACGCTTTGCCTTCGGAACCTGGAAAATCGAGGTGCTCGCCGGCTTCGCGAGCGCTGTTTTCCTGCTCGGCATCGCCGCACTCATGGTGGTTGGATCTGTCGAGCGCATGATTACTCCGCAAGCCATTCACTACAAGGAAGCCATGGCCGTCACGATAATTGGCCTCGTGGTGAACCTCGCTTGCGCACTCATCCTGGGCGGTGCACACGATCATGGTCATGGACACGACCACGGCCACCACCACGGCGCGCATGCGCATGAGCGCGATCACAAGCATCACGACCTGAACCTGCGCTCGGCCTACGTGCATGTCCTCGCGGATGCGGCAACCTCGGTGTTGGCAATTCTCGCGCTTGCTGGCGGTTGGCTGCTCGGCTGGGGCTGGCTCGATCCCGTCATGGGCCTAGTGGGCGCTGCGCTCGTCGGCACCTGGGCATTCGGCTTGCTTCGGCAGACTGGCGTCGTCCTGCTGGATCGGGAGATGGATCACCACGTAGTCGAAGAGATCCGCGAAGTCGTAGCGACGTTGGGCACTGGAGGCCACACCACACAACTTGCCGATCTCCATGTCTGGCGCGTGGGCAAGGAGAAGTTCTCCTGTGCCATCAGTCTAGTGACAAACGATGAGACGTTGTCGGCCGCAACAATCAAGCGCGCGCTCAGCATCCATGAAGAAATCGTACACATGACGGTCGAGATTCATCGCTACAACGACCAAGATGAGCACGCTCGAATCCCGGTGGGGCAATCGATTTAACGTCCGACTCACCGTCGGATCTAGGTGACCCGTCCGTATTCGCGACCATAGCGGCCCTTCTGGGTCAGTCTTCGAGCGGCTGAGATGGGTCGGTCTTCGAGCGGCTGAGATGGGTCGGTCACAGCCCACTAACCGAAACGGGCTCCCTACGTCCCGCACAGGAACTCGGCGATTCGTGCCCGTCTCACACTTTCTGCCACCTTCGCTGCTGGCCACATGCGACTTCATGGCGTGTGACATGACCGAAGAAAACCAGGCGCCCGGCCGATCTGCACCATCGCACCACCGCGTGCCGCTGCTTCGCTCCGCTAGCCAGGTCAGCCGCCGCTATGCAACTTGGCACATGCGTATCCCGGCCGGCACTCCGCATGTGGCGATTGATCGGGGTACGGCGCGTGCGACCTGTCGATCTCGCGAGATGAACAGCTGGACCTCTTCTGGGTATCTTCTTTCTTATGGGTCGCCGCGTGGTGGCGGGGATTCGCGGCCAGAGCAAGCAACGTCCTGCGGCCATGGTCAGGCATATCCTGGGGCCGAAAATCGAACTCCGTGGCGTGCGCAGCCAAATTGATGCCAAGAATGACTACGCACTGGGCAACCAGCAATAGCTTCGTCCAAGGTTTCATCTCGCGCTCAAGCAGAACACCGATGTAATTCGAGTGTAGGTCACCGCTGAGACGGCTGACTGAAGTCGAAAAGCTCGCTTGCCTCTTGACAGCTTCGCGTGCGGACGATGACGGCAGATCCAGTGCCCATCTGGCTAAACCGAGGGCGGCGACATGGCGACTTGCTCGGTCGGGATGTCGACACCGGTACGCCAACACCCCCAGGCTAAAAGGGAAGCGTGGCGCTATTGAACTGCTCGCTGCAAAAAAACACCTGCGGCAATTTGGGAGTCCATTCGATGCAGGCAGCCTATCTAGCATCTTTATGACCGAACTGTAATCACACGGTCATCAATCATGTGGGCGAGCATACGGATGGGCGGCGGCCCGCTTCGTACATTGGCCTCAAACGGATTCGCGTGCGCGCCGCTCACCAGTCACAACGGCAAAGCAAGCCACACAGAGACAGCTGCCGCACTAAACCGCTGGCGAAACCGGTGAGCCCATGGCACACACCACTGCGTCGCCCGCCGCGACACTGCAGACACACTTGTTTGCTTGGATGGTTCCGGACCCGCCGATTGCGACTTGATTGTCAGAAGCCCCTCATTTGGCTATCGCTTACTTAGGAGCCGTGCATGAGCATACTCGGATTCGGATGCGGCGCCATGCTCGGCCGGGTGGGCCGTGCGCAGGCACTGCGGGCACTTGAAGTGGCCTACGACAACGGCATCACCCATTTCGATGTGGCGCGGTCCTACGGCTTCGGGGAAGCGGAGATGCTGCTGGGCAGTTTTCTGCGCGGCAAACGCGATGCGGTGAGCGTAACGACGAAGTTCGGCATCGTGCCGCCGCGCAATGCTTCGAAGCTGGGCCTTGCGAAATCCGCCGCACGTGCCGTGTTGTCGCACCTGCCCGGCGGCCGCAGCCTGGCGCGGGCCGCGGCGCGCAAGATGCTGGCCCATCGCGACTATTCCCCGGCCTATGCCCGCGCCTGTCTCGACACATCGTTGCGCGACCTGTGCGTGGAGCGCGTGGACCACTACATGATTCACGACCCGGCCGAGGCAGACCTGAGCGACGAACTGCTGGGATTTCTGGAAGACGCGCGCCGCGCGGGCAAGATCGACCGCTGGGGCATTGCCACGGACCATCCCCCGTGTTGTCGAGTCCCGCTGCGGCGCATGCCCAGGCACTGCTCTACGAAGGCAACCTGAACGTGCTCGACGCGCTATGCAAGGCACCCGACCCCGCAGGCCGCCCGGTGTTCCTGGCGCGTCCGTTCGGCGGTGGCGGCGGTGCCCTGCAAGGCGCGGTCAAGCGCCCCCCGATCTATCACGTGCTACGGACGCTGGGCCTGACGCCCGTCGATGACAACACCCTCGCGGTATTTTTTGCGTTAAGCCATGCCGGACGCACCGGCACGGTCGTGACGTCGATGTTCACCGAGGCGCATCTGCGGCAAAACCTCGCGCTAGTCAGTCAGTTCGAGGCGTTGGGTGAGCGCGGCCAGCAGATTGCGCCGGCCATCCTGCACGCTGTATGTCCGCAAGATTGCTCCCTACGAGGATGAACGCCTTCCATGCCGCGGCGTGTGCTGGCGTCTTAAATTGTCGCGTCCACTGTCGATACGAGACGTGGGTACCCTTGACGAACTGCAATCGTGGGGCCTTCCATGCATGCTTTCCCTTCCCAAAATCTGCTGGAGCCACGCCGCACGCTGATCAGCGTGCATAGCGTGCTCCGTCGCACGTTGGCCAACCAGGACCTTCGACCTCTAGCGCAATCTCTGCGGGAGCGTTTGCAGGCGGAGCCGAGGGACGCCAAATTAATGATGGACCTCTCATTGGTTCTTCAGGTCATTGGCGATGACGCAACGGCCAGACATATGCAAGCAGAAGCGTTGAAACTGCAGCGCTGCTATACCGCGCTGTCTTCCTGGACGTCGGATGGCCCGTCATTGCGCGTGCTGGCACTGATGATGCCAGGCGTACTGACGGACAACATCCCCCTTGACTGCCTGCTCGCCTACGCGAACGTGCAACTCGACGTCCTGTACGTGAACGACGATGGGACGCTACCGGACACGATACCCGATCACGATGTCCTGTTCGTGGCCATTCGAGCGTCGAGCCACAACCAGAACATCCTTCAGCAATGCTCGCATCACGCGCAGGTATGGCCCCGGCCCGTGCTGAACCAGCCGGAAAATATACGCCGCCTCTCGCCCGACAACGTGCCGGAATTGTTGACAGGCATCGCGGGACTGACGATGCCACCAATCCGTGGCACCACCCGCCTGGAACTGGAAGGCCTCGTCACTGGCGAATTTTTCGTCGACAGGCTCGTGGAGCATGGCAGGTTTCCGCTCATCATCCGTCCCCGCGATTCGCACGCTGGCCACGGACTAGAGCGAGTCGATGATCGCGCGGCGCTCGGTGCTTACCTTCTTCGCACGACTGGCGATGCGTTCCACGTTTCTCTGTATGTTGACTACCGCAGTGCGGATGGGCGGTTCCGGAAGTACCGCGTCGTCCTCATTCAAGGCGTGCCGTACCTGTGCCATGTGGCGATCTCCAACCACTCGATGGTGCAATATGTGAATGCCGGCATGGCTGAATCCATGACGAAGCGGCAGGAAGAGTCGTGGCTGATGGAGAGCTTCGATCACGGCTGCGCGCGGCGCCATGCGGCCGCGCTGCAAGGCGCTTACACGGCACTTGGACTGGACTACGTGGTGTTGGATTGTGCCGAAACACCCACGGGCGAACTACTGGTTTTCGAGGCCGATACGGCACTAGTGGTCCATGACGCCGATCCGGCGGAAATTTTTCCCTACAAGAAGGCGCACATGCGGAAGCTGTTAAAGACTTTCGAGGCCATGCTCGCCACCACAGTAGAGACGAAGCGGGTTTCCTAACGCCCTGGTGTTGGACATCTTCCCCCATCTCTAGAGTGCGGGGAAGCCGCATTGGTCGCCGCTCCGCACCGTGTTGAAGTCACAATCGGTGTGCCAACCTGATTAGTTTTCTTGGTCGGCGAGGGGTCGTAGGTCCCGCCGCCGTATACAGGATGAAGGCTCGTCGCGGTGGGTGTGCGCTTACGAGAAAGTGCCGGGGACGTCTACGGACCACCCGTCGATCTGGCAACTCCTCATGGTATGAGATCATGACTATCAAACTGGTAATCGCCGTCATTCCTTCTCACCTGCTGAAGGAGCTCGAACGAGCCCTTGCATCCACACATGCCCCTGGGCTCACCATCACCAAGGTAAAAGGCCACGGCCCATTCAACAGTTACTTTGTCAGTGACATAACCGGCTTCTATTCAAAGGTCGAGATCTTTGTGGAAGAAAGCGGCGTACCGGCGATTCAAACCGCAATCTCCGACGTAACCATAGAAGCGAAGGATAAGGCCGGCATCATCGCCGTCATTCCCACGGAGACGTTTATGCCACTCCATACGACGGAAGCAAAGACTTGAATTCCTGCCAGCCCGAACTTCCGGATCGCCCTCACCTTTGGGTTCGGGCTGGCACCCTGCATTGGAATTCAGGCATGAGGAATACGCACGCGTAGCAGCTTGACCGAATTCAGGAACACCATGACGTCCGGCCCCAGATGGATGAATGCGGCCTGGATCGGTCCGATCCAGCCCATCAGTGCAGCGGTGATCCCGAGAACGTGGACCACGCCTACACCTACCCAAAGGTTTTCCTGGATGGTTCGATAGCTGCGACGTGCAATATTGCGGGCCGCGACAATCTTGTTCAGGTCGTCGGTCATCAGCGCAATATCGGCAGCCTCGAGCGCTGCCTGCGTACCGCCCCCGCCCATGGCGATGCCAACTTCGGCGCGCGCCAGCGCTGGCGCATCGTTGACGCCATCACCAACCATCGCCACTTTCAGCCCCTTCGCTTGCAACTGGGCAATGGCGGCCACCTTGTCTTGGGGCATCAAATCCGCCTTGACCTCGTCCACGCCAAGCTGGGATGCGATCGCCTGGGCCGTCGCCGCATTGTCGCCGGTCAGCATGACGATCCGCTTGACGCCGCTTTCACGCAACGCTGCGATCGCCTCGGCGGCACCCGGCCGCAGGGTGTCGGCAATGAAGATGACGCCGGCGAAGCGGCCATCCACGGCGACATGCACGGGCGTACTGCCTGGATCTTCGACGCTACGATCCAGTGTGACACCGGCTTCCCGCAGCAATGCGGGATTGCCCACCAGCACCACACGCCCCTCCACGCTCGCCTTCACGCCGCGCGCCTGGATCTGCTCGAAGTTGTCCGGTTCAGGCACCTGCATGTCGCGCGCGGCCGCCTCGTCCACCACAGCCTTGGCCAGCGGATGAGCTGACCTGCGATCCGCAGCGGCGGCCAGTCTCAGAAAATCCGTGTCGGAAAGGCCTGGCTCCAGTACTTCCACACGTACGACTTTCGGCTTGTTCGCCGTCAACGTACCAGTCTTGTCGAAGACCATGGCATCGGCCTTGGCCAGCAATTCGAGGTAGAGGCCGCCCTTGATCAGAATGCCGGTGCGGGCGGCCCGCGCAATGGCGGCGATCATGACCAGCGGCGTGGCCAGGCCGAGTTCGGCGGGCGAGGTGAAGATCAGCAGCGTGACGATCTTCGACACGTCGCGTGTCACCAGGAAGACGCCCACCAGAAATACCAGCACCACCGGGATGAGCCAACTCGCCACCCGATCGGCAAGCTTCTGCACAGGAGCCCGCTCGGATTCTGCATCCTCTACCAGCGCAATGATGCGGGAGAAAATCGTGTCGCCACCGACCTTGTCGGTTCGCACGTCAATCGCGCCCGACTCGACGATGGTACCGGCGAATACCTGCGATCCTTCTGCCTTGTCCTGCGGAACGCTTTCACCGGTGATGGGCGCCTGGTTCACCGCCCCGGCGCCACCAACCACCACCCCATCCACAGGAATCTTCTCGCCGGTGCGCACGAGAACGACCTGCCCTGCCGTAACCTGCGCAATCGGCACCGTGCGTTCACCCCCGGCATCACGAACCAGTGCCACCTGGGGCACCGATCCAATCAGCGATTTGATGGACGCGCGCGCGCGATCCGTATTCAACTCGGCGATGAACTCGGCGATCAGGATGATGACCATGAGCACGGCGCCAGCTATGGTCTCGCCGCCAAACACGGCAACGATGGTCGCGATCGTGACGAATATCTCGGTCCCGATCTTGCGTTCGGTGAAAAGGTCCTTCAGACCCGTCTTCACCAAGGGATAAAGACCGATGGCGACCGCCGCCCAGAGAACCTCGATCGGCACGAGCTGCTGCCAGTAGAGAAACGCAATGAGTCCCGTCAGTGCGATTCGCCCAACCTCGATCCAACGTTCGCGAGTCATCAGGTCAAGGACACCGGGCTCACGTTGCCCGGCGGGTGTTTGCTCGATCGATTGCGATGTGGCGGCCATTCATCTGCCTCTCTGAACGCTGGTGCTCAAGGTCGCAGGGAATTACACAACTACTCCGATCCGGCGATGGCGACGGATGCCGGACGGTCATGCGACCATGCTATCAGAGCTCGGCAGGCTATGCGCCGAGAGATAGGATGCTCGGAGGCTTGCAACTCAAGGAGGTCAGCCCCCCGTGACCAGGTCGCTTCTCTCAATGTAGATGCGCACGTCAGCGCTACGAGGCAAATCTGGCAACAGCAAGTTGAGGTCCACGCTCGTATCCCTCACCATCTGTGCAAAGGCCCACGCAGAGATCTTCTCATCCGATCGAAACGCAACCGTCTCTCCAGAACTCACGTTGACATACCGCGTGCCTGGCTTGAGGTCCACAATTCGGCTCGCCTGGGCTTGACCAATCGGATCGCCATATAAAGCGGCTTGACGCTTCGCCAGCGCTTTCCCGGCCGAAGCCGAAGCATCGGGCTTCGACCCAGCCGTTTCCATCGCATACGACATCGACACTCCACCAAACAGAATCGCCGCAAACAACAAGGCTTGTCGCTTCGCTTTCATAGTCACCCCTCTTGAAAACTCGTTGATCAATGAGAACGAGTGTACAAATTGCCCGCGTTCTACAGCCTTGCTAACGGATTACAAATGGGTAACTGCGTTTGACTCTATCTGAATCGGCCGCACTGCGATCTGGGGGCCATACCACCACTGTCACCAGGTCAGTGCCTACCCAAGACCACGTCGCGCGGCACACCCGGGGTCTCGGGACTGTAGCGCAGGATGAAGACCGTGGCGATATAGAAAAGGATGTTCGGCGATGCCATCGCGAAGATGGCCACCAACAGCGACCGCCATGATGACCTTACGAATTCCGCCGCCGGAAAGCGAGCTTTCTGCTTGTGCTCCTTCACTGCCGAAAAGGCTGGCGTCTCCTCGATCTTGAGCCGGATGTACAGGCCGATCAGCACCAAAGCCGCACTTCCGACAAATGGCACACGCCAGCCCCAGCTCAACATGTCTTTCGTCGGCAGCTTCTGGACCAGATAGAAGGCGGCCGTCGACAGCACCAGTCCCGCAGGAATGCCGCATTGCGGCCAACTCCCATAGAACGCCCGCTTGCCAGGCGGGGCATGCTCCACCGCCACCAGCACCGCCCCGCTCCACTCCCCACCAATAAGCGCGCCTCGGCCTGGCGGACGCATCAACCAATGCGACGGCCCGCCAGACTTTTGCAGCTCGACGGCACTATTCGCTGGCGCCACCTGCATTCAGCGTGGCACGGCCATAGGTCAGCACACGAAAGGTGTTCGGAAGGAATGTGGTCTTGGGCTTGCCGGCATTGTCGAACCGGGTCACGGTTTCTGCCGAAGACAGGTGAATGCGCCCGCTGGCATAGTCGTAAGCACCGCTGCGCGCAGTTGGGCGCGTGCTGACACTGAGGGCGAGCGCATAGTCGTCAGCGGAACGCTGTGAAATCACTGTCATGGACGAATCGCCATTGACGACTACGATGGTCTTCCGGGGCCCATCAAAGAACATGTCGTCGGTACCACGGCCGATCGGCAGCTTCGCAATCTGCGCCCCCGTGTTGCTGTCGAGCACCGCCATGGCCGGCGCAACGGCGTCCGTGCCCCGGCATGCAACGAAGACACGCTGATTTGCGGGATCAACCGCCAGGGAAGAAGGCGTCAGGCATTCGCGCATCGGCCAGGTCGCATCGACTTTCATGTTGCGCACATCGATACGAGCTACTGCTGACTTGTCGCGCAATGGAAGGAAGATGTGGCCTGCGGCGTCCGACCGGGCAGGGTCGATCTTTTCGCTCTGGACATCGATGCTGCCTGCTGGCTCGCCTGTCTTTGCATCGAAGAACATCACCGGTGTGACCTGGCTACCCTTGGCAGGGGTGCCAATCATCATGAAACGTTTGCTGAATGGTTCGTAACTGGCGCCGTCGAACCCCTCTGTGGTGCTCTTGTAACGCTTCAGCGTCTGAAGGGTGGAAAGCTGAAACACCACGACATCGCCGTCGGTCGTACCTGCGATGCCGATATCGAACTCCGGTGCGACCGAGGTTGCATTTGCGCCAGTGGATTCCTTCAGCGTCTTGACCGGAACCCCACGACGGACATCGAACACCTGAATGCCATCCTTACGATGGCCGATGAACATGTTCCCGCGTTTTTCGTCCAGGGAGCTGTAGTCCCAGCCGGTATCCGTGCTGGGTAGCGCGGCGGCCCGCTCCAGCTTGTAGCCCGCAAAGGAGCGGTTACCGGGTTCGACGGAAGCCGCGTGCGCGGATACGGCACACAGGGACACGACCGCAAGGAACAGCGAGGCAGGCTTGAAATATTGAGTACGCGACATTTTCGAGGACGAAGGAGAGTGCTGGCTGAAGCAAAGCCAATGGACGGAACGCTCCGGCAGAATGAGCCTTACCGGGGCGACGAAGTTGAAGCACAAGCTTCAGTACCTATACGTCGCCGCGACTCCGCCCCCTCGCTTTTTTTCTTCGTAGGGCAGGCCGGTGTCCGAAGGCCGGGACGCTCGCACGGATTGGGGGAAATAAAACGCTCCATCAAGGAGCGCTAGGATTGTTGACAAAGCCCCCAGTCGTTTTGGGGGCTTTGTTCATAGTGACGTGAAGGAGTCGTCTCGGCGGAGCAAGTCACCGAGGCGGAGTGCGACTAGCGGACCATGCTTGGCAACTCCACGCCGAGATCGCTCTCGTCCGGCCACAACAAATCGTGAGCGACCGAGAAGGGTCGTTCTGGGACAGCCGACTTTCCTGCAAGTTCGAGCTTTCGATCTGCTCGATCCTTGCACTGCAGCATTCAGTTAGGGCATCAACCCGCAAATTGCGGATACCCGACAATCTCTCAGCTATGAACGCCTATTTGCGTGCGCCGAATGCCTGCCGCATCTGTTTGGCACGCTCAAGTTCGTCGCCGTGCAGGTACATGGACGTGGTGGCGATCGACGCGTGGCGCAGGTTGTCGCGCACGGCGGTGAGTTCAGCCCCGCGAGCCAGCGCGTGGCTGGCGTGACTGTGTCGCATCCAGTGGGGCGTTGCACGGCGCAGTTTCTCCGCAGCCACTGGGTGATCGGCGTCGATCGCGTCGGCGGCCTGCGCAAAGAAGCGCCTTAGCAAGCGCCAAAGATGAGCGCCGGTTATACCAACGGCGCCATCCTCGCCCAGGCTCGCCACTAGGGGAGTCTTCGGATTCCATCTCTCCCGGCTGATCGGCAACTGCCGCTGTGCCAGGTACTGGTCTAGCGCCGTATATGCGAGGGGCGGCAAGGCTACCTTCCCGGGCTTGCTCCCTTTTCCGACAAGATGCAGCCAGCGGTCGCCGTGCCCGTCGAGGTGCACGTTGCCAAGTGCAGCGCCGACCAGTTCGCTGGCGCGCAGACCCGTCGCGTACCCAAAGTCGAGCAGAAAACGTAGGCGCTGCGCCGCCGGCTCGGACCAGCCGTAGGACCGCTCCAGACCGTCCGCGATGGCCCGCAGCAGTAGCCATTCCCCTTCGGTAAAGCCTCGAGCCGTATCCAGCGCCGGTCGCGAGGCATGGCCGCGAACCTTGATGCCGGCAAACGGGTTGGCCAGCACGTAGCGCTGCTCGATGAGCCACCGAAACAGGGCCGACAACACCGTGAGCGCATAGGCGGCCGAGCGTGCCGACAGGCCACCAGAGAAGGGGCGCCACTCCACCGAGTCACGCGGCCGCGGCGGCCCAACCCAGCGCTCGCGCGGCGTTGGGCGCCGGACGAAAGCCCGGTACGCGATGGCATCATCGGTCGTCAGCGACGAGAGCGCCCGACCCCGCTCGACAATTGCCCAAAGGATCAGCCGCTCGGCTTCCTTGCGATACGCGCGCTGCGTGGCGGCTGTTTCGTGGAGCGAAAGCCAGGCTCGTACCGCCTCGTAATCGTTCGTGGCGTTCAGCGTGCAGGCCTCGCGCGGTGCGCGGAAGCTGCCCTGCGACCCATCAACTTCGCGCGGCACACGCAACTGCTCCCACGGCACGATGCCGCGGGGATGGGCGACCGCTATCAGAGCCCGGGCGCGCTCAGTAAGCTGCGGATGAGCGGCAAAGAACGCTTCGACCTGCCGGGCGCCGGTGATGCCGAGCCCCTCGATCACCTTCCACCAGCCGCGCCGGCGTGGGATACGCACGGTCAGGTCCGACAGCGTGCGGATGCCATGGGCCTGCAGCGCCTTGACGGTGCGTGGCGCGAGCCATGGATCGATGGTGTCGCTGATCTCGGGCTGGGGTACCGGCAGCGAGGGCAGCAGCTTGATCGCACGTTCGACCGCGCCGGCGCGCCCCTGCCGTTCTGCGGGGGTGTGCTCGAACAGTGCGGCCAGATCCGGCCGGTGGCGGCTTTCCGCGAACGCGACGAGTTGTCGACGAATGTCCCCCAGCATGCCGCGTGCGGACTGGCCCGATGCTTTGCGGCCAGAAAGGTAGTGTGCTACCGCCGCACGGGAACTGATCCCCGCATACCAGCCGCGCAATGCAGCCAGCGCATCCGCATCCGGGAGGCTGGGCTCAGCAGGCGCGGAAGCGGTGCGTCGGGTCTGGCGCGATTTCATCGGCTCCACTTACATTAATAAAAACACGTGCCGCGATAATACCAATTATCTCAGCACAACGATATAGACTGCAGAATTTTCACAAACCTTACCCCCGGAAATCGGCGTAGCGCCCCCGCTGGAATCCGATTTTTCAAGGAATGGCATGCCACGTCGTACCGTACTCTCCAACACCGAGCGAGAAAGTCTGCTTTCTTTCCCGGACAGTGAGGACGAGCTCATTCGCCACTACACGTTCAATGAAACGGACCTTGCACTAATCCGGCAGCGTCGCGGAGCTGAAAACCGGCTCGGGTTCGCCGTGCAACTCTGCTACATGCGCTATCCCGGCATCATGCTGCCCGCCGGCGAGGAACCACCCCAAGCATTGCTCGAGATGGTAGCTCGCCAGCTACGCATCGCGCCATCGCATTGGGAAGACTACGGAAGGCGCGATAAGACCCGTAGAGAGCATCAGGCAGAACTGCAAGCCGTGCTCCAGATGCGTGCTTTCACAATGGCCGACTATCGCGCAGCAGTGCAGGCACTCGTCGAGCTAGCGCAGCAGACCGACAAGGGAATCATCTTGGCCACAGCACTGATCGATTCCCTGAGGCAGCAGGCGTTGCTGCTCCCCGGCGTCAACGTAATGGAGCGCATCTGTGCGGAAGCCGTGACGCGAGCAACTCGTCGCATATACCAGGTCTTGACCGACCCGCTCACAGATCACCACCGACATCAACTGGATCAACTTCTGCATCGCCGGCCCGATGGGCGCCTAACCTGGCTTGCCTGGCTGCGCTTACCTCCGGGCAAGGCCAGTTCCCGCCAGATGTTGCAGCACATCAATCGCTTGAAGATGCTACGAGCGATCAACCTGCCAGATGGAATCGAACGACTGGTTCACCAGAACCGGCTGCTCAAGATTGCCCGCGAGGGCGCCCAGATGACACCCTATGACCTTGCGAAATTCGAGCAACAACGCCGTCACGCAACGCTGACCGCGATCGTCGTTGAGGCTCGTGCAACGGTGACCGACGAAATCGTCGACCTCCATGACCGTATCCTCGGACGGCTGTTCAATCTGGCAAAGAAGAAGCATCGCGAGCAGTTTCACCTGTCAGGCAAGGCGCTCAACGACAAGATCCACCAGTACTCGAAGATCGGCCGCGCCATCCTGAAGGCCAAAGAAAACGGCGGCGACCCATTCGAGGCGATCGAAGCTGTGATGCCTTGGCACGTTTTCACGAAGAGCGTCTCGGAGGCCGAACAGCTTGCGCAGCCAGAAACCTTCGACTTCCTGCATCTGGTTGGCGACTACTTCTCCACGCTGCGTCGCTATGTACCGGAGTTCCTCGACATATTGAAAATGCGTGCAGCGCCGGCAGCCAAGGACTTACTGGCGGCAATCGAAACGATCCGGACAATGAACGCCAACGACGCCCGTAAGGTCCCGGCCGACGCACCGACCTCCTTTATCAAGAAACGTTGGGAGCCTCTGGTACAGACCAAGAACGGCATCGACCGACGGTTCTATGAAATGTGCGCACTGTCCGAACTGAGGAACAGCCTGCGCTCCGGTGATATCTGGGTTGAAGGATCGCGGCAATTCAAGGACTTCGAGGAATATCTGCTGCCGACCGAAAAGTTCGGTGCGCTTAGGGAGAATCGCTTGCTGCCACTGCCGGTAATTACCGATTGCGACCGTTTCCTGGAAGAGCGGCGCCGGCTACTGGAAATGAAGCTGGCCACCGTTAACCGGCTTGCCGCCGCAAAAAAGCTGCCGGATGCGATCATCACTGAGTCAGGCTTGAAGATCTCGCCGCTTGACGCCTCTGTCCCGATGGAGGCACAGACATTGATCGACCAGACGTCCCTCATGCTGCCACGCGTCAAGATTACCGAACTCCTGATGGAGGTGGATGCATGGACAGGATTCACTCACCATTTCACGCACCTGAAAACCGACGAGCCAGCCTCCGATAAAACGTTGCTGTTGACGACGATTCTTGCCGATGCCATCAATCTCGGACTGACCAAGATGGCAGAATCCTGTCCCGGTACCACGTATGCCAAGCTGGCGTGGCTGCAAGCCTGGCATATCCGGGACGACACATATTCGCAAAGCTTGGCAGAGCTGATCAACGCGCAGTCGGCGCATTCATTTGCCGCGCATTGGGGTGATGGCACGACCTCGTCCTCAGACGGCCAGCGTTTCAAGGCCGGCGGGCGGGCCGAGAGCACCGGCCACGTCAACCCGAAGTATGGCTCGGAGCCCGGCCGGATGATCTACACCCATATCTCGGACCAGTATGGGCCATATCACACCAAGCTGGTGAACGTCGGCGTTCGTGATTCCACCTACGTACTTGACGGCCTGCTTCATCACGAGTCAGATCTGCGAATCAAGGAGCATTACACGGATACCAACGGTTTCACCGATCACGTCTTTGCCCTGATGCACCTGCTCGGGTTCCGATTCGCGCCGCGTATTCGCGATCTCGCGGAAACAAAGCTATATATCCCTGGTAGTCCAGATGACTATCCGGCCGTGGCGCCGATGATTGGCGGCACTTATCGGGAAAACCTGATCCGGTCTCACTGGGACGAGATTCTCCGCCTCGCCACGTCTATCCGGCAGGGCACAGTCACAGCCTCACTGATGCTACGCAAGCTTGGCAGCTATCCGCGGCAGAACGGCTTGGCCGTTGCCCTTCGTGAGCTGGGACGCATCGAGCGGACGTTGTTCACCCTCGACTGGCTTCAGGATCTGGAATTGCGCCGCCGCACTCATGCTGGTTTGAACAAGGGGGAAGCCCGCAATGCGCTTGCGCGATCCATCTTCTTTTACCGTCTCGGCGAAATCCGCGATCGCAGCTTCGAGCAGCAACGGTACCGCGCCAGCGGACTAAACCTGGTGACCGCGGCGATCGTTCTCTGGGACACCGTCTATCTTGAGCGCGCTGTGCAGGCAATGGAGAGCCGCGGCATGCCGGTCGATCCGACGCTGTATCCCTATTTGTCGCCCTTGGGGTGGGAGCACATCAACCTGACCGGCGACTACGTGTGGCGCATGAGCCATAAACCGGAAGCTGGAAAGTTCCGCCCCTTGCGGCGTCTAGCCGAGCGCTAACTCGCGAGCGAGGTCTTAGAGGGCAATATTTTCCGAATTCTGAAGCCGCCCCTGCCACGCCCGCCGCCAAGGTGGCACGTGCGACCCGATCGACCGCCAAGCCGGCCGGTAAGCCCGACGGCAAGCGCCGCGACAAGCCATGAATCCGGCCGACTGGATCGATACGGGCGCGGTGCCGCCGCGCCCCTTGCCGGCCAAGGTAGACGCGGCGCTCGCCTACCTCGCCGAGGCGCTCGGGCACCCGGTCTACGCGCACTGGACCCTGACGCGCATCAAGCGCCGCTACGGATCGCTCGCGGACGCCAAGGCGGCGCAGCCGACGGTCCTCAAGTTGCTGCTGACCCACGACGGGGCGGTCGAGTACTGGGAGCGCGGGCGTCTGCGCACCGCGCCGGCGGATCAGGCGCCGAGCCCGGACGCGATCCTCGCTCGGCTGCTGCACACGCACCGGCGTCGCTTCCGGTCCGCCGGCGCCTCGGCGAACGCAGTGGCAGTGCCGGCGACCGCGCAGACAACGGGGCTGGTGGCAAATCCGTGGTTGGCTGCGCACAGTCACGCAGATCACGAGTGGCTTGCGCGCACCGGCCGCTTTGCCCAGCCTCAAACCGCGGCCAACACGCTGGGCGCCGTCGACGACGCGCAGGCGCTGGCGCTTTTTCTGCGCGACCGGACTGGCCGATCGTCCCACACGCTACGCGCCTATGGGGCCGAGCTGCGTCGGCTGATGCGCTGGTGCGGCACGCATGGCTTCGGGCCTTTGTCGGACCTGACGCGCCAGCAACTGCTCGCCTACCGGCACACGTTGGAGCACGGCTCGCCCGGCACCGCGGACACCTCGCCGCCCCTGTCCGAAGCGACCCGCACGCGCGCACTCGCGGTGGTAGCCAGCCTCTACGGGTACTGGTACTCCACCGGCTACCTGCATGCCAACCCGGCCGCCGGACTGTCCGCCGGCAGCCGCGCACGAAGCGGCTTTGTGCCGACGCGGCTGATCCCGTCGGCACTGCTGGACGCGTGCGATGCCTGGCTTGACGCAAACAGTGCCGGCGATTTGTTGCCGGCGCTTCGCCAGCGTGCGATTTGGGCGCTGTATCGCTATGCCGGCGTGCGCCTGGCGGAACTGGCCTGGTCGGCCGAGACTGCACTGCCCCGACTGGAGGCCGAGGCGCCTGGGCGGTGGACGCTCTATGTCTGCGGCAAGGGGCGCAAGGTACGAGCCATCCCGCTGCCGGCCCAGTGCATGGTCGTGCTGCGGGCCTATCGGCGTGCCCGCGGCCTGCCACCCGAGCCATCGGCGCACGAAACATTGCCCGTGATCCACGGCAGCAAGGGGGAAGCGCTGCAGCAGACGGGGCTCTATCGGGAGATCAAGGCGATCTTCGCTGTCGTGGCCGATGGTCTGCAGGCGCGCGAGCCGGCACAGGCGATGCTGCTGCGCGCCGCGTCGCCTCACTGGCTGCGCCATGCCTACGCACGTACGCTGGTGGTCGACCACCAGGTGCCGCTGCCGGCCGCCCAGGCGCTGCTTGGCCACGCCTCCGTACAGACCACGGCAGCCTACGCCAAGACCGACCTGACGCAATTGCGTGCCTTCGTCGATGCCACGTTCGCTGATGATGTGCCGTAGCGACCGGTCGGGCCGGCGAGGACCCGATGTGCAGGCGACACGGCGCCTGGTCGACCAAGTCAGATGGCTCAGAACAACCCATCTCAGTTGCTCGGAGACCTGACATGAAGTGACCGCTATGGGCGCCGATGTGGACGTCCTGATCCGGAGCAGCCAGGATGTGCGAGCAATATTGCCAGAACGAGCGTTAAGGCCTCATGACCCGCATTGCAGGGCGATGATCTGCATTCTTCAGCGGAAGATAGATCTCATGCGAAGCGGGGTCGACGGCGAGGCTGTGCGCATTTGCTCCGACAAAGCCTTCCGCGACCTTTGTCACGTCTGTAGCCGTGACCTTGAAAACCGACAGCACGCCTGACTCGCTTGCCACATACAGTTGGCCAAGATTTTCGTCATAGCCCAGCACATCCGGCTCCCCGCCGACTCCGAGGTTTGCGACGATTCGTTTGGCTTCCAAATCCAATACTAACAGGCGATCATTTCCCTCGCAGGCGATGAACGCTAACCGGGACTTCGGCACGATTAGCAACCCGTGGTTGCCTTCTGCTCCCGGCAGCGCGATGCGATCGAGGACTCTGTCAGTCTGCGGATCAATCTCGGCCAGAGACTGGCGACCCTGGACGTTCACGAAGATGTGTTTCGAGATGGGGTCGTACTGCGTGTTCCCGACGGCTCCGCCTAACTCAATGGTAGCCACACGCCGGTTAGTTCGGACGTCGATCACGGTTTCGGTGTTGCCATGCTCGTCAGAGACATACAGCTTGCCAACCTCTGGCGCATAGGCGATCCCGTCAGGATACTTGCCGCCTGGGATGCGGGCCACGATCTTGAACGTGGATGCATCGATTGCCACGACCTCATCGGTTCCGGTTGCCGACGCGTACACGCGATTGAGCTCCGGAATGGCGAGCGTTCCGTGCACATGGCCCACGTTGGCTATGGTTGCCACAATGGTCTTCGACTTGATGTCCATCACGACGATCTCGCTATCACCGAGATGAGCAATAAATAGCTTGGAACGGGCCGGATCGAGGCTGAGATAGTCCCATCGGGTCGTCCCACCTGGCAATGGAAAGTCGCCTGCGTGTTGCAGCGGCAAGGCGCGGGAGGGCATCGCCGTCGTACCGGACAAGCAGAGAGCTGGTCCGAGCAACATAGCCAATAAGAGTACCCAAACGGATAGGCCGTGGTATCGCAGCGATTGCTGTTGTCGCGGGGTGCGCCTTGTGAACATAGCGATGCTCCATGACCTAAGGTCGATGCACGCCAGCCTGTGCGTCCAAGGCCTTCTTGATGCTTGCGGCGAGCTCAGTCGCTTTACCCTTGCCCCAATAATGCAGGAACATATAGCGCGGCTGTTCGTTGGTCATGTGCTGGTGTATGGCAACGATATTGATTCCACCTGATCGCATCGCTTTGAGCACCACCTGAAGCTCCTCTTCGCGCATCGCAAAGTCCCCGTCCACGATGGCGGAGTCATCGGTCCCGGCGAACGCCGCCCACGTGTTAAGGCCCATCTCATTGCCGAACGTGACGCCATGCATGGTCCCCTTGGCGCCGATGACGACTTTGAACATCCCGTTGCTCGCCTGTCCCTTCTTGCCGAAGACGGTTTCAAGCGGTGCGGCACTGATTGCATTCTCGTGCGGAATCGCACCTGAGAAGCCGCTCGCAACGGAAGGGTTGGCCGCGCGTATTTCGGCTATCTTGTCGTATAGCTTCTTCACGCCGGCGGCTAGCTGATCAGGATCGCCCATACCTCCGATGTGCATGAAGTACACCCGCGGTTGATCAAAGAAGAAGTGATTGTGGAGCGCCGTGACTTCCAATCCGGCATCGAGCGCGACGCTCATGGCTGGATTCACTTCGTCCTCAAGAAGCACGGTGTCTCCCATCAGCATGACTTGACGTCCGTGCGCAGGAGTGAAAGCTGCCCAAGACGTTAGCCCCATGAAGGGGGGCATGGCCGCACCATCCACTTTGATCGGTACGTCGGTACGTGGTTTGGAAACCTTGAAGACGTTCTCGGCTTCGGAGAAACTGCCCTTCAAGCCGGTGATCTGCTCGAGTCGAGTGGTATCCAGTGCTGCACGTCGCTCCACGGGGCTGCGGTGGCGATGGCGCAGGCACCGATGATGTAGGAAACGGCCAGTACGACTTGCTTTGCAGCTTGCATTGTTCGCTCCAGTTTCGCGCCTGAAAGGCGCCAGGTCGGCTACACGCCGAATCTCGATCAGTTGAGCGGTTTGATCCGTCTGAAGGCGGTCAGAATGGCGAGGTCATAGCCGATTTTCAGCACACCGTAGGCCAACAGCGGTGCGCCAATCCAGCCCATGGCCATTAGCCCCCTGCAAGTACCGGGCTGACCGCAGCGGCCAGGCTCCTCGGCACAGCAGTCAGACTTGCCGCCGCCGTACGCTCAGCGGGCGTCACCACGGCCATCACGAACGCCGTTCTAGTCGGCACATCCATTTGCGACAGCGCACTGCGCGCAAGCAACAGCAGCAAAGTCAATGCCAAGGATGGCGCGAAGGCGGCAGCGATCAGAAAGGCGCTCGAACGGATGTGAGTGAACACCATGGTGTTTAGCAACCCGATCTTCCGCGCCAACGGCACCGCCGCGAGCTGGGAGGCCGTTGTCAGCAATCCCGCCCAGAAAAAGAACTGACCCGCTGCTCCCGGAGACATTCCGAAGCGCTGCATCAGCCAAAGCGACAGCAGGGCATTGACTACCAGACCGCCAGCAAACGCATCGATGCTGAACAGCATCGCCAGCCTGATAACGACATGACGAGATGGCCCCAAGGGGGTCGTCGGCGCGGCTGACTGCGGATGAGGCTTGGGAAGACGGGCATAGAGCGCCCATAAGGCGATGCCGGTCAAGGCGTAAATGACAAACATCCACCGCATTGCAGCCAGAAATGACACGTCGGCGTGAGCGGAGATCCATGCCGGCAAGGCAGCAGCTAACGCGCCGATGGCGGCGGAGAATGCCCCCACAAGGCTGTACCGAGCGAACAGCGCTGTCCGCGCCTCAGGTGTCGTGGCGTCTGCAAGACGGGCTTGCTCCAGCGGCAGGAACACGCTGACATCGCCAGAGCTCGGGTTCAGCGTACCGACAAAGGCTACGATCAACAGTGGCCAGAGTGATGTCAGGACTGCAAAGCCCAGCCCTGTAGCCGCCATCAGCACCGCAGCAAGCATCAGCAGACGGCGTTGTGAAAAGCGGCTCCCAACGAGTCCGACGAGAATGGTTCCGAGCGCGGAGCCAATCAGCGTCCCGCTGCTGATCAGTCCGACAGAAAACTGGCCGAAGCCAAGCCCCAGCAGATACGCTGGCAGGAGTACCGCGACATACCCGTCGCACAATCCACGCAACGCACGGCCGACGAGAAGCGGCTTCACGCTTGCGTCGATTCCAGGCGGAAGCACAAGACTGGCGAGTTTCGTACGGAAGGTTGCGCGTGCCGACATGCCAGCCTCGCCTGGTGCGGAGTCAGTCCTCGTCATCGTCGTCTGCGAGTTGTCTGCCATCCTCGCCGATCAATATTGTTGTCTTGTCAGCGCCGGACCCGAAAGTGACCTCGTATCTAGTCCTGCCATCCACTACCTGCTTTTTGATGTCGCCGACGGCGCGGCCCCTCGCCTGCTGGTCAATCGTTGATCTGACTGGTGCGGGAACCTGAGCGATGGCGACCACCTGGTGACTGCGCTCGCCGAATGGGTGCCTGTCGCAGCCCGTCGTGGCCAGGGCTAGTGCACCAGCCAGTGCAGCCGTTGCGAACTTGCGAAGACGAGAAGACATCGCAGGCTCCCTCCTTTCTTCACTGAATCACCAACTTCCCTTGCGCCACGAGGACGCCATCGCGGCGATACTCAATCATTTGGCCGTACCGCCACACCTCGAAACACTCCTCGGCCTTTGCGCTGGGATAGGCCAGGCAAAGATTGCTGCCGCGTACACTCCAGCGCCCCTTCTGCACCTGGCCTTGCATGATGGATTCGACGGTACCGTCCGATGCGAATTTGTCGGCCCAGTGGGGGCCGTCAGTGATCACCTTCCCGCTGATTGTCCGTTTGATCTCCGATGCCTTCAGGTGTCGAAATACGTCTTGCGCCGTTGCTGCGGTCGCTGAACTGGTGATAGCGATTCCTGCACATACCGCAGTCAGTATTCGTTTCATTTGAACGTCCCAAGGGAAGTCAGGTGGAGACCTGTGGTGGCCATTGATGGGTTTCCGCCTAACAGCTTTGACACCATGCGTACAATGCGTCGTACATCACCATGCCTTGCGCAAGCATCTCGTGGTCATTCGTGAAGACATGAGAAAGCCCTAGTGAAATGGCGTAGAGCCCGCTTGACTGCGGCGTGAGGTCGAGCCGCGAGGTATCCGCACCGCGAACAATGCTGGCTAGTTGCTGAAGGGCCGGATTCTCGCCTAACTTGTACTTCTCCAGAAACGCGTCGAAGCTGCACAGCTCACCGACGTGCGTGAGCTCAACACCTGGGATGTCGTAGGGGATCGCGCCGGTTTCGTTGGCGATGCGAACCACGTCGCCCGACGGTACATACAGGAAGTCGGGCGCGTCATCGACAAATCGGGCGATCAGCCATGGGCAGGCAATACGATCGATCTTTGGCCGTTCACGTGTGATCCATTTCATGGCTCTATCCGTAATGGTTTCCGAATCGTCGGGTGATTACCTGCGATCCAGTCTTCGAATCCACCAACCAGATACGTCGCGTCGAAGCCAACGGCCTCGAGTAGCGCTGCGCAGTCCTGGCTGACCTGGTGGCCGTGGACGCAATAGACGGTAACCGGGCGATTCGCATCAAGCGTGGCGATCCAGTTGCCAAGTTCGTCCGGATTGCGCCAGGCAGCCCCCGCAATCATTTGTTCACTCGCATCGAACGCAGGCTTACGCCGGACGTCGATCAACTGCGGGGCGTTTAATCCGTGCAAGGCAGCCGCGAGTTCCAAGGAAGATGTGGCGTTAGGCATAGGTGTGCCTGCTTCGGTTAGTCCCGCACGGCAGCCGCGAAGCGAGTGGCCGCCCGTTGCCAGTGGATGTTCTGCATGAACGCGTCCACATAAGCTGCCGCCTTTGCGCCGTAGTCCATGTGGTAGGAGTGCTCATACATATCGAGCGCCAGGACCGGTGTACCCCCAGCCAACGTATGGGCGTGGTCAGATGCCCACTGGTTGACCAGCCGCCCGTCACGCGGCGAGTAAGTAAGCAGTACCCAGCCCGATCCGCCGCCGAGCGCCTTGCCCATCGCGGTGAATTCGGCCTGCCAGCGTTCGACCGAGCCGAAATCACGTTCGATCGCCGTCTTTAAAGCACCGTCCAGCGAACCGCCGTCACCCAGGCTGTCGAAGTACACCTCATGCAGAATCATGGAATTCGTCGCGATGAGTTCTTCGCGCTTCAGTCCGTTGAGCGTGAACACGGGAGCGGTTGCCATATCCAGCTCTGCGAGCGTGGCCGTAATGGCATTCAGTCGCTTGACCGCGCCGCCATAATTGTTCTCATAGTGGCTGAAGATCAGCTTCTCGGAGAGGCCAGTCAGCTTCGCAGGTTCACAACCTAGCGGCTTCATTTCGTAGAGCATAAGAGTCTCCTGTGGCATCTCAGTGATGCAACAACGGATAGGCGACCAGACCAATCAAGGCCGCCCCGGCAACGATCATGGGCTCGGACAGCTTCTTGAACTTCAGAAGCAATGCGACGGTGACAAGCGCCAGCAACGCTGTCGGGATATCAACGATCGACCGCTTCGCCAACACGATCACCGCGCCAGTAATGGCGCCGATGGCCGCCGCGGTGACACCGTCCACAAAGGCGAGGATCGCAGGTAGTTTTCCGTATTTCTTGAAATATGGGGCGGGTAGGACGGTGAACAGGTAGCACGGTAGAAACGTTGCGGCCGCAGCCACGCAGGCGCCAGGCAGGCCGGCGACGAGGTAGCCAATGAAGCCAACGGTGATGACCACCGGGCCGGGTGTGATCATGGCGACTGCGACGGCATCGACAAACTGCTTGTCGTTCAGCCAGTGGTACTCCGTCACCACACCACCGTACAGGAACGGCACGATGGCAAGTCCCGACCCGAAAACGAAGGCTCCCGCCTTGGCAAAGAACACGCCAATCTGGGAAAGAAGCGGCCAATCCAACGTACTCATCATGCCGCTTGCCGCCGGCAATGGGGTCGCAGCGAACGCATTCATCTTGCCTTGGCGCAGCCACTTCGGCGGGGCGCGCCAGAACCAGACCAGGACGCCCGCGGCAAGGAACAGCCACGCCACTTCCGATTCTGTAATGACCGTGACGGCCACGAGCACCAGATAGATAAACCAGAGCAACTTGTCGTTGCCGACGCTCTTTTTGGTCAGCTTGTACGCGCTGATTGCGATGATGCCAATCACTGCTGCGCCTACGCCATAGAATACCGACTGCATCCAGGTCAGGCCGCCGAAGCGCACATATGCCCACCCGAGTGCCAACACCATGAGAAACGACGGCAGTACAAAGGCCACGCCGACGAGCGTTGCGCCTACGATGCGGTAGTGGACGTATCCCAGGTAAATGGCCAGTTGAGCGGCAAGCGGTCCCGGCGCGAGCTGGGCCAGGGCAAGGCCTTCCTTGTAGTCGGCATCGGTGATCCACTGCTTTGCCTCGACGAGGTCGCGGTGCATGTAGCCGGCTAGCGCCACGGGACCGCCAAAGCCGAGGGTGCCAAGCCGCAGGAAGTACATCACCAGTTGGCGTAGCGTATAAGTGGGCGCGGTATGTACCGAACCGGCTGCAGTGGTATCGGGTGGTTGGGGCGAGTTCATCGTGTCTGTTGAATAGTTTGCTTCTTTGTTGATTGGCAACGACTAGCGTTTGCGCGGGCTTGAGAAATGCGTGTACAGCGAGTCGAGGACATAGCCGACTTCATCCAGCAGTGCGTCGTCGTTAGGGAGGCGTTCCCGGGCGCCTGCCAGCACTGCCTCAAAGCCACTGGCTTCGGCAACCGGTGTGCCGCCGACATCCAGAACATGGATCATCTGGCCGAGGCGGGCGAGCCCTTTGTCTTCGTCTAGTCCGAAGCTGGCGAGCAGCACCTCAAACGAAACGCGGTCGCCAATGTGTGTGAACGTCGCGCCATCGAAGTCGAATCCAAGTGCGTCGTCAGGGCACTGACGGACATCTTCGAGCCAGAGAAAAGTGGCATGGGGATCGATAAAGCGCCGGATCAACCAAGCGCAGGCGACACGGTCTACCCATAGATGCTGGCGGGTCGCCCACTGGCGCCCCTGATACTGGGTCGGGTCACGTCGCGGAATGTTGCCGGCTACTCCGTGCGGCTCGCCGGGCGAAAGCAAGATGTCGATCGCTGCATTGAAGTCGCGCCACTGCAATTCGGCACGGGCGGACGCCTCGTTAGGGAAAAAATCGACCTTGCGGATAGCGTCGATCCCTCGACCGTGCCGGCGTGCCACGCGCAGCAGCTCCGCCTCGTCCGAATCGGACAATGTTGAGCGGGCGCTGGAGAGTTCGACCATCCATTCGGCATATTCGGTGGACCGGTCGAACAACGCGCGATACTCCGCCTCCTGCTGGTCGTCAGCGGCCTGTACGGACAGCATCCAGACCTTGCCATCCTCACTGGCCGCATCGGTTGCCAGTGTCTGCAAAGGTGCCCGCAGTCCTGGCAGATTGGGGAGTAGATAGGCCCCGTCCCGCAGTGCTGTGGCGCCAAGCGCCTTGATCCCGCGCCAGAATCGCATGCGCGCAGTGGAGGCGGATGTTGGCAAGCTAACGACGAGCAGTAGCCAGGCAGTCTCGGGAGAGGATGGGAGAGCGTTCATGCAGACAGCTTAGCGGGCTGTATGCGCTACTTCAATGTTGTAGAGATCTCTACAAAATCAACGTTCGGCGCCTTGGAGATTGCAATAAAGTGCCGTATGAGCACTTTTACCTCCATGGTGCTCGCTCCTTAACTCGCGAGCAGTCTGTAGGACGATGGCGGATGTATGGCCAGCCCCTATGGAGTTACAAGAATTCATCGCCCCCTGCGCATACGACAGAGCCCTCTACATCCGGGCCATCGTTCTTGTTGCCGAGTTGGGTCTATTTAGGAGGTGCCTTATGAAAGGACTCTCGATCGCATTGATTGTGATGGGATATCTCGCCGTTCCTTCTGCTGTTGCCGCCGCCCCGCACGCAAGCGAAGGCATTCTGGTCGACGAACAGGGAATGACGTTGTACGTCTTCGCTGGAAAGAGCGGCCCCGATGCCAAATCCTGCGAGGGGAACTGCGAGCGGAATTTTCCACCTGCACTCGCCGCTTCCGACGACAAACCGGTTGGGATGCTCACGCTAGTCCCCGGCCGCGGTGGTAAATCGCAATGGGCTTATCAAGGAAAGCCGTTGTATCGCGGCCTGATGGACAAGAAGCCAGGCGACCGTTCAGGGGATGGTCTGAATGAGGTTTGGCACAGCGTGCCTGTGCGATGAACGCTTGGTCGAAATGAGAGTTCGGGCGGGAGACCCTCGTGCATTGACTGCGGTCAGAACCCTGGCGGCCGCGACGTTGGCGGCCGCCAGGTAATGCCTGGCTTTGCTTTAGTGGCAGTGACGAATGCCGGTCTTGTGGTCCATATGACAGCCTTGACTGTCAGTTCCGCCGCTGTGCGCCCATACACTGCCCGATGCGCAAGCCAGAACGGCGGTGAGAATGATGGCAATCCGTTTCAAAGTCAGTCTCCCTGGAATATTGGTTTGCGGTCTCAATTTGCCGCACGCTCAAACTATCATCAGAGCGGTGATTAGGCCTTCCCCGCCACGGGAGGGCCTGTTGCGGCCGTGTCACAGCGCCAACGCCCGAGAATCTCGGCGGCAAGACGTGCCGCGAGGCTGAAGTCTCCTTCAGCCCCTGAGTCGCGAATTTCTGCAATTTTCTACCCGAGGTTCAAGGGGAGTCCTTCGCGCAGCCGTATAAGAGGCAATGGATCTGGATGGAGGTTTGCCATGGCAGACGTGGAAGAGTGGCTGACGCACGCGAGAAAAGTGACGCAAGAGGCGTCCATTGGGGTCGATGTGACCAGCATTCAGGAGTGCATCAGTGCAGAGCCGGCCCAAAGAGTCCTCGTCGCGCGCCGCGACGCGTGGCGTGCCATCTGCTGCGCCGCATTTGCAGCCTTGGTCGCGTTTGCGGCAATCAATCGCGTGGCGACCATCATGTTGGAAAAGCCTGCCCCGACGTGGGTGGCGACGCCGTCCGCCGCCTCTCCCTTTGGACTCCTCATCGGTAAATGATGAAATCTCGTACCCGACGGCTTTCCTTGTCTACGCTGTTTGGCGCACTACTTGGCGTGTCCGTCGCGGCGGCATGGCTGTATTACTCGCATCGGAATGAAGCCGGACATGGTGACTTGCATGAAATCCTGCACGAAGCTGTTCCACTAGATGCCAACGAGCGCGAGATTCTTGAGTTGAAAGAAGATGCCTTTGCGCAGCGTCGGCGCGAGATCGAAACACGCCTGCGGGCTGCAAATGGCAAGCTTGCCGACGCCATCGCCAAGAATCCCGCCTGGTCACCGGAGGTGGAAGCAGCAACCCAGGAAGTAGAGCGGGCCGCCGGCGATCTCCAGCGAGCGACCTTGGTTCACGTGTTTGAAATGCGTGCGGGCCTGAAGCCGGAACATCGACCTGCTTACGATCGCGTTCTTATCGATGCACTACGCCGCGGCTCGCAGTGAATCCGGAAGACGCTGACAGGATCCTTGCCGCACAGGCCGCTTCCGGCAACCAGCGTGCATTCGGCCAACTTGTGGCGCGACATGGCGTGGCGCTGGCTCAGGCCGCGCGCAGCTTCGGCATCCCTGAAACCGATGTGGACGACGTCGTCCAGGACACCTTTGTTGCCGCCTGGCACGCCCTGGATGACTTCGATCCCGACAGGCCATTTCGCGCCTGGCTCTTCCGCATTGGGCTGAACAAGATGCGGGACTTGTATCGCTTTCGGCGCGTCAGGCAGTTCCTTTTCGGTGCCGAAAGCCTCGGCGACCTGGAGCTTGCGGGCGGCGTGGCCAACGACGAGCCGGGCCCGGAGCAACAGGTTGCCGCCCGGCTGGAGTTGGCCCGCGTGGCTAGCACCTTGGGCAAGCTGGACACGGGCTCGCGAGAAGTCATAGTCCTGACGGCCATTGTCGGGATGTCTCAGCCAGAAGCGGCTGCCGTGCTTGGGCTGAGTGTGAAGGCTGTCGAAGGGCGCATCGGGCGGGCACGGGCCAAGCTTTCCGCCCTGCTGGATGCTGACTCGGAAAAATAAGTTTGGATTCACCGAGGGGAAGCATCGACCTGGTCCGTATAGAGAGGGATAGCCTCCACCGCTGACCTCTTGATGAAACAGGTGATCTCCTCGTTCCTTTGTCGACCTCGCTTCGTCGGCTCCGCAATATGGCTGCTGCCCGTTGCGTTGAGCCACGCTGCCGAGGCGCCTCCTTTTCCGAACCTGTTGCAGCAATCGCTTGCACTCGCTCCGGCGATGGTCGCGCAGGCCGCCAATGTTCGTGCGGCTGGCGCCGATGCTGCTCAGGCCCAAGCCTGGCTGAATCCGCGAATCGATACGGTGCTTGAAAACCTTGGCGCGCCCAGTAGTGATGGGCTGAGTCAGCGCCAGAATACCTATTCGATCACGCAGCCTTTCGAGCTGGGAGGTAAGCGCGGTGCGCGGATAGAGGTGGGCGAACGCAACTTCGCTGCGGCGCAAGCGCGGGAGCGGCAAGTGCAGGTAGCCTACGCCGCCGAACTTGCAGTGGCCTATGCAACGGCTGAAGCGACGCTCGGACGCAAGACACTGGCCACGGAAAACCTGGCACGCGCCAATGAAGAACTGGCGGCCGCGCGTGCCTTGGTCGATTCCGGGAAGGAAGCCAGCTTGCGCAGCGCACAGGCCAAAGCCAGTGTGGCGGCGGCGCAGGCCGCGGAGGCGGCAGCCACCAACGATGCCACCCAGGCGCTGGCGAGATTGTCCGCGATGTCCGGCGCCTCCGAACCCTATACGGCCGTCACGAGTTCCTTGCTGACGACCCAGGCCGTCGTCCCGAATGCCCCGGCAGCACTTGCCGAGTCTCCGTCAGTGCGGGCGGCCGAAGCGGAACGCAATGCGCTGGACGCTCAGGTGGACGTCGAGAGGAAGCGCTGGATTCCTGATGTTGGCGTCAGTGCGGGCGTTCGCCGCTATGGCTGGACCAATGCCAGTGGCTATGTGGTTGGGGTCACGGCCTCCATTCCATTGTTCGATCAGAATCGGAACGGCATCAACGCCGCAGTTGAGCGGGTTGCAGCCGCCCAGGCGCGTCTTGACAGCGTCCGGCTTGAGGCCAACGTGGCGCGCCAATCGGCCATATCTCAGGTAGCGACCGCCGACAAGCAGCTCGCTGCTGCCAGCGAAGGAGAGCAGGCGGCGGCAGAAGCCTATCGCATGGGGCGCATTGGCTATGAATCCGGCAAGACGCCACTGATGGAATTGCTAGCGGTGCGGCGAGCGCTCGTCGACGCCCGGCAACTGACGATTGATGCGCGCCTGGCGCGCGTGCGCGCCCTGGCGGCGCTGGCACAGGCGGACGGCCGCCTAGCCTTTGAGGAATCACGATGATGAAGAACGAGCGCCGGTCGGTCAACTGGCCGATGATCGCAGGGGTCGCCGCCGTAGCAGCGGCAGTAGGTTTTGGCGCGGCGCATCTCCCAGTGTCGGAGAAGTCCCCCGCATCTACACAGGCCCCGGAAGCACAGAAGCCACAATCCGCCCCAGTAAAGCCCGGTCTGAAGGAGGTTAAGATCCCAGCAACCTATCTTGCCGCCGCAAACATTGCCGTAGAACCTGTGGCGAGCGCCGCCGTCGGAACGGAAATACTTGCGCCCGCCACGGTTGCTGCGCTGCCCGGTAGCGAAGCCGTGATCGTATCGCGTGCGGCCGGCGCCGTACAACGCGTCCAGCGCCGGCTTGGCGACGTCGTGAAGGCTGGCGATGTACTCGCCCTGGTCGATAGCCCCGAGGCCGCCGGCATGGCAGCGGAGCGGAAAGTGGCCCAGGCCAAGGCCGATCTCGCGCGCAAGACCTACGAGCGCGAGGCGAGCCTGTTTCAGCAAGGCGTGACACCGCGCCAGGAAATGGAGGCGGCAAAGGCTGCTCTGGATGTTGCGCAAGCCGAGGCGCTGCGCGCTGCTACGGTGGCCCAGTCCGCTCACCTTGCGTCCGACGGGCGCTCGGTCGCCGTGGTCAGCCCGATTGCAGGAAAGATCACCGCCCAGTCCGTCACCCTGGGTGCATTTGTGGCGCCACAAGCCGAACTCTTTCGGGTAGCCGGAACTGGCGCCGTACAGGTAGAAGCCGCCGTGACGGCTGCAGATACCAGTCGCATCGTCGCTGGGAGCGAAGCCACCATTCTGTTGGCCAATGGATCGCCATTGTCAGCGCGCGTGCAGGCGGTGACGCCAACCGTGACGGGCAGCGCTCGCGTTGCAACCGTGGTGGTGGTACCAGCACAGCCGACAGATCGACTTGTCGTGGGCGAGGGTGTGCAGGTGCGTCTGCGTACAGCGGTTGCTGATGCCGCCGCCCTGTCCGTGCCGGAAGACGCGGTGCAGAACCTCGACGGCCGTGACGTCCTTTTCGTCCGCACGCTGGAAGGTTTCCGCCCTATGCCTGTCCTCGTCGGCACCCGCAGCGGCGGCTCGGCACAGATTCTGTCAGGCGTGCAGGCTGGAGAACAGGTGGCCACCCGTAATGCCTTCCTGGTTAAGGCCGAGATGAACAAAGGCGGCGGGGACGAGGAATGATCGAGAGCATTCTCAGCGGCTCAGTCCGCTATCGCTGGCTGGTTTTGTTTCTGACAGCAGTTGTCGCCGTGATAGGGGCCTGGCAGCTCAACCTGCTACCCATCGACGTCACACCAGACATTACCAACAAGCAGGTCCAGATCAACTCTGTGGTGCCAACGATGAGCCCCGTGGAGGTGGAGAAGCGTGTCACGTATCCAATCGAGACGGCGATTGCTGGTCTGAACGGGGTGGAAAGCACGCGATCGATGTCGCGCAACGGCTTCAGCCAAGTGACGGTGATCTTCAAGGAGAGTGCGAATCTGTACTTTATGCGCCAGCAGGTGTCAGAACGACTGGCACAGGCGCGGCCGAATTTGCCAGAAAACGTCGAGCCACAGATGGGGCCTGTTTCGACGGGGCTGGGCGAAGTATTCCACTACAGCGTGGAATACCAGTATCCGGACGGCACAGGGGCCTCTATCAAGGACGGCGAGCCCGGATGGCAGAGCGACGGCAGCTTTCTTACCGAGCGTGGCGAGAGGTTGGACGATCGGGTGTCACGACTGGCCTATTTGCGCACGGTGCAAGACTGGATCATCCGACCACAATTGCGTACCACGCCTGGTGTCGCCGATGTCGATTCCCTAGGGGGCTATGTCAAGCAATTCGTGGTGGAACCGGACACGGGGAAGATGGCAGCGTACGGAGTTTCCTACGCGGACCTAGCCCGGGCGCTCGAAGATACCAACCTATCTGTCGGCGCGAACTTTATTCGGCGCTCAGGCGAGTCGTATCTGGTTCGCGCCGACGCGCGTATAAAATCTGCGGACGAGATATCCCGTGCGGTGATTGCGCAGCGGCAGAATGTCCCGATCACAGTCGGCCAGGTGGCGCGCGTCAAGATTGGGGGCGAATTGCGCTCAGGCGCCGCCAGCCGCAATGGGAATGAAACGGTGGTGGGCAGTGCGCTGATGCTGGTCGGCGCCAACAGCCGGACGGTGGCGCAAGCCGTGGGCGACAAGCTCGAACAGATCTCGAAAACGCTGCCACCAGGTGTGGTTATTGTCCCGACCCTCAATCGTTCGCAACTGGTGATTGCAACCATCGAAACGGTGGCTAGAAACCTGATCGAAGGCGCGCTGCTCGTGGTGGCGATTCTGTTCACGCTGCTGGGGAACTGGCGTGCGGCCACCATTGCCGCGCTCGTCATTCCGTTGTCCCTGCTGGTCAGCGCGATCGGCATGAACCAGTTCCATATTTCGGGCAACCTGATGAGCCTGGGTGCGCTCGACTTCGGCCTGATCATTGATGGCGCGGTCATCATTGTCGAGAACTCTCTCAGGCGGCTGGCCGAGCGCCAGCACCGCGAAGGGCGGCTGCTGACGCTCGATGAGCGTTTGAAGGAAGTTGTTCAATCTTCACGTGAGATGGTGCGACCGACCGTCTACGGTCAGCTTGTGATCTTCATGGTTTTCCTGCCATGTCTGACATTCCAGGGCGTGGAAGGCAAGATGTTCTCCCCGATGGTAATCACGCTGATGCTGGCGCTTGCCTCTGCCTTCGTGCTGTCGCTCACCTTCGTGCCGGCCATGGTCGCCGTGATGCTCCGGAAAAAGGTTGCAGAGACAGAAGTGCGCGTCATCGTGGCGACCAAAGAACGTTACCGACCATGGCTGGAGCATGCCGTGGCACGCCCAATGCCCTTCATCGGCGCAGGCATCGCGACAGTCGCTGTGGCTACGGTGGCGTTCACATTTGTTGGTCGCGAGTTTATGCCCACGCTGGATGAGTTGAACCTGAACCTGTCGTCGGTTCGGATTCCGTCTACGTCGATTGACCAGTCGGTTGCCATAGACCTGCCGCTCGAACGCGCTGTCTTGTCGCTGCCGGAAGTGCAGACTGTGTATTCGAAGGCGGGTACGGCCAGCCTCGCCGCCGACCCCATGCCGCCCAATGCATCGGATAACTACATCATTCTGAAGCCGAAAAGCGAATGGCCGGAGGGCGTGACGACCAAGGAACAGGTGATTGAGCGTATCCGCGAGAAGACAGCACCGATGGTCGGCAACAACTACGACGTGACGCAACCGATCGAGATGCGCTTTAACGAGCTGATCGGTGGGGTCCGGAGCGACGTGGCCGTAAAGCTGTACGGAGAGAATCTCGACGACTTGGCGGCCACAGCGCAACGCATTGCCGCAGTCTTGAAGAAGACGCCGGGAGCGACGGACGTCCGCGTGCCTTTGACTAGCGGCTTTCCGACATTTGACATCGTGTTCGACCGCGCCGCAATCGCCCGATATGGACTCACGGTCAAGGAAGTCGCCGATACTATTTCCACCGCCATGGCGGGCCGACCTGCCGGGCAGATTTTCGATGGTGACCGCCGCTTCGATATTGTGATCCGCTTGCCCGGTGAGCAGCGGGAGAACCTCGACGTCCTCGGCGCGCTTCCCGTCATGTTGCCGCTATCGGAAGGCCAGGCCCGCGCCTCGGTGCCTTTGCGCCAACTGGTACAGTTCCGGTTCACGCAGGGGCTCAACGAAGTAAGCCGCGACAACGGAAAGCGGCGCGTCTACGTGGAGGCCAATGTCGGCGGCCGTGACCTGGGCAGTTTTGTGGACGATGCTGCGGCGCAGATCGCCAAGGAAGTGAAGTTGCCGCCGGGTATGTACATCGAATGGGGTGGCCAATTTCAGAATCTTCAGGCGGCTACGAAGCGCCTGGCCATCATTGTCCCGCTGTGCTTTATTTTGATCGCGGCGACGCTGTACATGGCGATCGGCAGCGCAGCGCTGACGGCGACCGTGCTGACCGCCGTGCCGCTGGCACTTGCGGGAGGCGTGTTTGCGCTGCTACTGCGCGGGATTCCGTTCTCTATTTCGGCGGCAGTTGGCTTCATTGCGGTATCCGGTGTGGCGGTGCTGAACGGACTGGTGCTGATTTCCGCTATCCGAAAACGCCTGGAAGATGGGATGGCACCCGACTCCGCGGTGATTGAAGGTGCGATGGAACGTGTGCGCCCGGTACTGATGACGGCTCTGGTGGCCTCTCTGGGTTTCGTGCCGATGGCGATTGCTACAGGTACAGGTGCCGAAGTCCAGAAGCCGCTGGCAACGGTCGTAATCGGTGGACTCGTCACCGCAACTGTGCTGACACTTTTTGTACTGCCGGCCCTTTGCGGCATAGTGCTGAAGCGCCGGACCGCCGGCCGACCGGAAGCGCAAGCAGCGCTGGAAACATGAGTTTGCGAGTCCACGCTCCCACTGCGCCTTGATCCTTGATTTCCCATGTCTATTCGTACCGCATCTCCGGCATTACTAGCCGCGCTGCTTTTCGGAGCAAGCACGCCGCTGGCCAAGGCGCTAACCGGGTCCGTTTCCCCGCTCCTGCTGGCGGGCTTGCTATATCTTGGCAGTGGCATCGGACTGGCGCTTGTGCTCGCGATCCGGAGAGTCTTGATGACGCCTGAGCCAGGAAATGGTCACTTAGGTATTCCGCGGGGGAAGTGCCATGGCTGATCGGCGCAATCCTTGCTGGCGGTGTAGCGGGACCGGCGTTGCTGATGACAGGGCTCGTCTCAACCAGCGCTGCTTCGGCATCACTGTTGCTGAACGTCGAGGGCGTGTTCACGGCTGTCATCGCCTGGGTGGTCTTCAAGGAGAATGCCGATCGCCAAATTGTTCTGGGGATGATTGCGATCGTGGCAGGTGGCTTGCTGCTGTCGTGGCAACCGGGCAGCCTGCAAATGTCATCTGGCGCGCTGCTTATCGTTGGAGCCTGCTTGTGTTGGGCTGTAGATAACAATCTGACCCGCAAGGTCTCCAGTAACGACGCCCTGCTTATCGCTTGCCTGAAGGGGCTTGTCGCCGGGCTATGCAACACGACTCTTGCCATAACGCATGGGGCCGTATTGCCATCGGTCGGCACTGCGGCGGCAGCGCTGATCGTCGGGTTCGCCGGATACGGTGTGAGTCTTGCCTTGTTTGTGGTGGCGCTGCGTCTGTTGGGAACAGCTCGAACCGGAGCATATTTCTCTGTCGCCCCACTATTTGGCGTCCTGCTTGCGTTTGCGATCTGGCCTGAGGTGCCAGGCTTCGCATTCTGGGCGGCTTTGGCTTTGATGGCCTTGGGCGTGTGGTTGCATCTGCGAGAGCGGCACGAGCATGAGCATACCCATGAGCCACTGGCGCATAGCCACTCGCATCGGCACGACGAACACCATCAGCACGAGCATGACTTCCCATGGGATGGCAAGGAACCCCACAGGCATTGGCATCGGCACGAGGTGATGGTGCACAAACATCCCCACTACCCGGACGTGCATCATCGTCATTCTCACTAGAGTGGCGTTGCTCGGATCTGCCTTTCAGGGGCAACCGACTGTAAGTGGCCGTGAAGAGCCCGATGCGCCCTGCCGCGATAGCCCTGGGGTTGGAGCTGCCATTCGGGATGCATCCTGAAGACGCAGGAAACCCAGTGCCAATCTTCGATAACGGCCCGAGTTTGCTCGCCTCTTACAAACCTGCTTCTATAGATCAGAGACTCTCGACCTCCCGACGGCTCAGCCGAATAGTCTTGTTGGGTCATGCTGTACGCCATGCCGACGGTAACGTCTGCGCAATCGTGGCACTCGGCAGCAGTCGATGCGCGTAGCGAGCAATCGGAAAATCGAAAGTACCGCGCAAGTTGATGCCTTCCAGCCGAGTCGGTGCGATCTGACGTAGGTCCTCGGCACGCATGGATTCGCCGCCGACAGCCTCTATCGCCTCTAGGGCGTGCTGCATATGCAGCGTGTTCCAGGCCATCACAGCATTGGTCAGCAGCGTCAATGAGGACGAGACCGCTGCCAGCGACGCATCGTGTCGAGCCAACTCTAAGGGGATTTTTCCATAGTGGATGGCCCGCTGCACGGTGTGCACAGCCTCACCGCGATTCAGGGCATGCTGCATCTCTTGGCGGAACGCGGAGTTGGTGAAATAGTCGACGAGGAAGATCGTACGGAATAGCCTTCCCAGGTGCACGCCTGCCTCATACACGTGTTGGCCCCGTGCCGCCGCGCCGAAGCGTGTCAATGCCTGCACCGCCGTGCATTGGCCGGTCTGGACCGACGCCGCAATCCGGACCAGTTCATCCCAGGCAAGTTCGATCAACACCAGCCGAACATCCGCGTCGGCTACCGCGGCCAGTTCTGACGGAATCGCATGGCCTTTGGGGACATGCAACCGGCGATCACGCAGATGGGAAAGCCGCGGGCAGAGATCGAAGCCCAGCAACCGTGACAGACTCATGGCGAAGTCGGTGTAGCCGTGGGTATCGACGGCGAGCTGTGTGACGTCTTCCCCGCCATTCTGACGAATCACTCCCTCGATGGCGGCACCGGCTTGTCTTTCATTCAAGAGGATCGGCTGGTCATAGAAGATGCCCCATCGGTCGCGGACGTGAGTGTACATTCCAATCGACGCGGTACGCCGACGCGGGTCAGCCCGCGCTTGCCATACCGAGCGCGTCGTCTCCAGGGACATCATGTCCGATGACGCCAACTCGGCGCGCCCCCAATGCCTGGCGATGGGATGCTGATGCATGAAGACAAGCACTGCATCAGCGGAGTTTCGTAGCTTCCGTTCGTCCGCGATACGATGCATCATCTGGCGAATCGCGCTTGATGAGAGTTCTGGCACCATGCGTGCGAGGTCTGCTGCAGACATCGAAGTCCCGTGCGCGAGCACTGCGGCGTAGACCATGAGCAACTCACTGCGGGAATACGGCTCTCTGCCCAGCAGCATCCAACTGAAATGAGTGTGGCTGTCGATTTCCAGAAGGATCTCTGGTAACTGTCCGTCTGGATGCCGGTCAAACAGCGCACGCCGCAGGGCATCAACCGAAGGCTCGGGCCGCTTCGCCTTGAGCGGATCGACATGGATGGCACTATCGATCTTCAGTTCGCCCCGCCTGGCCGCATCGCGCAGCCGGGCGAGACCCGCATCCAGATGCGCAACAACAGGTTCCAAAAATGCGTTGGCGTCCTGCGGCAGTTTGAGATGGCCATAGAAGTGGTTGCGCCGCGCCTGCCAATCCTTGGCCGGATATCAGCATGGTTGCTTGGCTGCGGAAGGCGAAGCTGTGATCCAGGAATACGGAGCCATTACGTAGCGCCACTCGCAGGACAAACAGCGCTCCCCATTCGAAAGCGGCCAGAGCTCGCCTACGGTCCTGCCCCTCCAGTATTGGCTGCCAGGCTCGTCCGAAACGCACAGTAACCCGATTTGGTAGCCAGTCGGCTCTTCGTGCATAGAGATTGCGCAGAATCTCCATTGCCTCTATCGCTGGATGGGCGGACTGCGTGGCGAATGGAAGCCGGATCAGTCTGGCCAGCATGGCTCTGGCAAGCCGATGCCGCGACAAGAGTTGCTCGCGAATCATGCCGGCACGGCTTCGCAAGTGCTTCTGGCTGGTTGCGGCGTCGGCCAACGCATCCAAATGTTGGCAGAGCGCTTCTCGTGTTAGCGTGTCATCAGCGATGAGCCTTTTGACGGCAGAAGCAAATTCTCGCAGCTTAATGTCAGGATCCGGTCGGCCAGCGTCAATGAGCCGTCCGGCGTCGTTGACAGATTTGCGAATCCAGTGGCGCAACATGGACGACATTTGGTCCGTGGCAGCACACAAGGCATACCGCAAAAAGCAAGCGGACTCCAGGCGGCGGGATTGTTGCACCACGCGTTTGCTGACCGAGGGCGGTCGATTCGCGCAACGTCTCGCGTAGTGCCGCACCACTGCCTCATTGCAGACCGTCGGCCAGCGATGTTGGATGCCCAACTTGTACAGCCGCTCGATCTTGTCAAACAGCTCCCCCATTTGATGCGTGGAGCTTCGCAACGGAACAGCCCACAGCCATTGCTGCAGACTCGTTTGATTACCTTCCGGGCGAGGTAGCAAGGCTCCCCATGCCTCAAGCGATGCCTCCCCATAGGCGAGCACTAACGCGTCGGTCAATGAAGCCTCGAAGATCTCTACTGCCTGGCTGATGAGGCGCTTCAGCGCACGATCATGAGGAATCAGAACACGATGCTCATACAGCCACCGCTTCAACTCGTGCAGCATGTCACTGCGATTGGGTTGTCCCGCCAATCGCTCCTTGAGCCAACGCGTCACGTAGCGGCGCTGATGCTCTGCCATCGGGCTGAAACCGAGCGTTTGATAGGCGAGCATCTGATGGTCCACCAGCGTGTCGGTGCGTCCGTCATACAAGGCGCCCAGCGTGCCCATATCCGGCGGGGTGATGCCGAGTTGAGCGCCCACATAAGCCCAGAGAAATTTCGGCACCTGCTTGGAGGCGTCAAGAGTGCGCCCCGTCATACGGACAAAGCCGATATGGACGGCACAGGCCAGCCGATACAGGTGGCTGCGCCGGGCGTCGATCAGCGCGCGCTCTTTGGGGGAGAAGGTGAAGAATGTCGCAAGCTCGAACTCGCTGAGCTCACGCGGCATCTGCCGCATGCCAAGATACGCCAGCCGCCAGTGATCCATCGCGCTTTCTCCCAAGCTGTAGACGGACCGCCGAGATTAGCGACAAGAAGACTGAGACGCAACGAGGCGCCGAGCAAAAGCCTCGCAAGCCACTTTGTGCGCTCAAAAATTGTGAGTCAGCAACCCATTGATTTACATGACTATCGTGTTCGTCTTCGCCCGGAAACCCGCATGAATGCTTGGGGTCGCTAGCCCGGCAAACTTCAGAATAATCAAGGGCACCCCAGCTCGCCGCACCATGAATGTCGTGAAGACAGCGGACGACGCGTCATACCACTCGAGCGGCCGAGTTGCCTTGTGGGTCCGCCGACGCAACAGCCTAACTCGTTGGTTTAGATAGGCCCAGTTAGTGGTCATGGCCACAGCTACCGAACCTCTCGTCGTTGTCCACATTTCCGGACGGCCGACGTTTCACATAGCTGAACCGCTCGAGCTGCATTCGGGGCGGTGCCGGATAGTCGGACAGCGCTGCCTTGATGCTGCCGTCCGGGAAGAAATGAACCTCCAGATACTGCGGATCGGCGGGCACCGGGCCATCTAGAACGGCGCTCTGCCTGCACCAAGGCACGCGCCCATCCCGTTTCCAAGCGATATCGATCGTAATCGGTAGTGCAGCGCCGGCTGGGATGGCGGCACAGCACACGCCACCGCCACCGCCAGAAGTCTTTGACGAAACCTCGATGTTGCCGCCGCCGGCCCCGTTGACGGTAAAACTGCCGATGTAAGTATCCGTGTAGTTGTAGCCGACGATGGTCAGCCCGCTCATGTTGGCCGGCAGGCGATTGCGGGGGTAATCGGAGGCATCCGGTCATCAACGCCCGCAACCGTGCCCGCCGCGGCGCCAGGCGATATCGCCAACACCAGAAGCCCAAACAGCACGGCTCCGAGGAAATTTGCAAATCCGTTAACTCGTGGCGACTTCATAGGCCGTTAATTCCTATCTATTCGACGCGCACAGCGGCCGCGTCCGCCAACGCATAGCACATGACCCTAACCTGGGCGCTACTGATGCCAGCGCTTACGCGCCCGCTCCTCTCTCGCTTGCCGGCTTTTCCTTCGTCGAATTGCACGGCCTTTCCTCCAAGCCGAAAAGCTCTTGACGAACCGGGAGGATATCCCCAGCCGTAGTCGATCAACCACACAAGCGCGAACAAGGCGATCACGATGCCGACGAGTATCAGTACGTCGACCAGCGTCTGCTCCCACGACACAAACCGCCCAATACCGCTGCTCCCATGTCTCATTGACGTCTACCTAAGATCGATCTCGAAAGAGCCGGTATGATCGGCACGCCTCGTCCTGGTTTCCCTGGATTATCTCGGCAGCATGTTTACTTGCATGTCGGTGATGGGCCCACCTTGGTAGTCGAATCCTGCGCACACCTCTATCCTGCCAATCTGCCATCGGGCCTCACAGCGCCCGTAGTCGAGCATCCAAAACTGATAGCGGTCTCCCAGCAAATCGACTGCCTCTCCCAGGGTCAGCGAGACCAGACGCAGAGGGTCGAGCAGCACCGCCAAGACTTTCCTCTCCCGCTCGTTCCTTTCCGCCTGTAGTCTTCGCAGCCGGCGCAACCGTACATATCGAAAAGCACCCATGCAAGCAGGCAGCCGACAGCTACCGGCGTGGAGACCGCCACGCGCAAGACCTGCGTCTCCACGGAAAGTACCTCGGGAATATGCATAAGCTGTTTGGGGTGAGTAACGTAATTGTGCCGAGATCCGTGGTGGCTGTGCAACTGAGAAAACAACGCTCTTTGCACGATACGTCAACAAAAAAAAGAGCCCCGACTCTCGATGAGTCGGGGCTTCTCTTACATCAACACAGGGCCAACTGGGCCTGCTTGATCGCGTGGGTTCCCCACGCTTCGCGCGCCCTGCCCGGCAGTGCCTCGGGGGCACAGAGCGGGCCAGTACGTCTCGGACATCATAAGCGTCCGTCAATCCCAGTCGGTCCTTGAAGGCGGTGCGCCTCGCAATGTCATCGTGCTCTACCTTCTGCGAATGCGATAGCGTGAGACATCCAAAATGCAGGTACCAGCGGTACCCCGCCGTGATAGACCCAGGTCGGTTGCCCGCGTCATGCATCGCCAGCAGGCGCTCGACTTCGAAGTCAACAATGAATGCAGCCGATTCGGCATCGACATCGAATTGCTGCTCTGTGGGAAGATCCAGTACCGCACGACCGTCGGACGTCGTGACGATCGCTGGCGCACAGCAACTCCCTCGGTGAGAGCTTCTCGCATCGGGTCACGCAGACCAGTCCAATCCGCGCACGGGGCCGACACATCCCAACCGTCCCCTACGTGAAGAAATCGCGCGGTCGGAATAGGCGTCGGCGCGACTTCAGGCACATCCGGAATGTCGTATCGTATCCCTCGCGCACGAATGTCGCGCAGATCGGCCCAAGCCGCAAAGGGCCTTGCCACGCCGTTCAGAGACTGCATCGCATCAACGGCTATCATCAGGTCGACTGGCAGCAGCCGGAACTTCGGCGCGTCACCCGCAGCTGCCGCTCGTCGCTCTTCATCGAAGTCCAGCTGCAGCATGAAACGAGTCAACTGCCGCAGCATCGCCGGATGATACGTGTCAGGCTGGATTTTGATATAGCCGCCTCGAATTGTCCGGCCAATCCAGTGTCGACGCTCCCAGTCATGGCGCGTAGCTCGAATGAAGCAGTTGAGCCGATGCAGGCCACGAGCATAGGCATAGCGTTCGTCGAATGCGATCATGTTGGCGAGGCTCTTGTCCTCCGCCATTTGGCACACGTGACATCCGAGACGGGCGCCGCACCTGCCCTGCTTTCTTGCCGCTCCATCGAGGATCGCGTCGGCCACTACGGCGCAGCTGGTGCCAACCGAATGCGCATAAATCCGGCGCATCTCTTCGAAATCCGAGAAGCCCGGCAAAGCACCGGACCCATAGAGGGCGACCGCCTCCCAGACATCGTCGTCGGACCACCGTGCGATCGGGCTGACAACCCAGTCGCCATCCTTGTTCTGCATGGCCGCATGATCCGACTCCCCTCGAGAACGCATCGCCGCCGCCCGCCTGGCGCTCTCGTCATACCGCGTTCCTAGGCAAGTTACCGGAGGTGGTAGACCTTTCGCCGCAAGGTCTCGGAATAGCTTTCGTCGGAACGCCCGCTGCGGACTGATCTTCAGGTCGGTACTGCAATCGCCGTGCGTCCCAGGAAAGCTTGGCAAGGCCCGGCCGGATAACACTTTCAACTGAAAGGTTGCTGCCATGGACGGTTGAACCACCTTGACGATAACCTTGAAGTCGTGATCCCTGCCGTACTGATGCATCCGGCGCAACTCCGCCCGGTAATGATGCGAGACCTCTGGCGACTCCACGAGGGTGTCGCCCGTCGTCGCAACAATGATCGGCGTGCCACCTGCCGCGCGATAAAGCATCGCAGCGTGCAACACCAATGCCGCTACGACACTGCTATCTTTGCCGCCGCTGAACGCAACGACAATGGGATGCCGTGCGTGCAACAGAGCGGTGATTATCGCGAGGGCGTTGTCGATCTTCTTCTCGATCGGCTCGAAAGCGCCTTGGGGAAATAATGAAATGGTTTCCATGATGGTCCTGAATGGACCAACGCCCAACGGGCGCTGGTCCCGTTGGGTTGGAAGGAAAGAAGCCTGCGATGACGCAGGCGTTATGAGACGTGCTGGAGCGACTTCGCTCAAACCAGCTTGCGGTTAGGGGGCAGCAAACCGAATTTCGCGAGCGCCTTCAAATTGGTCTCGACGTACGTCACCATGCCGTCGATCTTGACGGCAAGATAGTGGTCAAAGCACGCGGCGTCCTGCGACACCTCCACGCTTTTCGCAGCGTGGAACACCTCGAGAAGTTTCTCGCGATCCACATCGGCCCCCTGCCATCCGAATATACGGATGAATGTGTGGACCTTGCGGCGCCTTGGCAACAACTTTTCGGCCACTTCGGCCGTGACGAAAACTTTTGACATGACTAGTAACAGGGCTACGCCTGTGTGATTAACGGATCAGGAGAGCTCAAAGGCAGCCCTTCGGAAGGGGATAAAATCCGACCGGCATCTCGGTGTGGGCGTCGATGCCGTACTGACAAACGGATCCAGTGCCGCAATTGCCGCCGCCACAAATCTGTTGGCAGTAGCTCTCGATGCCATCGGCTCGGAGTTGGGCAAAAACATCTTCAAGACATTCGATGGACATTGGAGACAAAGAAAAGCCCGCTCCCTTTCGGGAGGCGGGCATACGGTTAGTGAATGGCGCCGGTCTACTGGAGCGCCAGCGCAACGACATCGATGACGCCGTCGGCGTCGTCTACCAGATCGGGCGTCTGTGAAATAAAGTACTCCCGCTCATACCCGCCGACTCGCAGCACCTCGCGCTTCATCTTCATGAAGGCGCGCTTGCGCTCCGGATCCAGCGGACCGTCAGCTTCATCGGTGAACAGCGTCTGGAAAGGCTGCTGCGCGTCCTGCGCCCGATAGAGGGCGATTCCGCGTGTCAGGCACTCATTGATCCATACCTTCTGTCCACCTGACATCACGCCGAATTCCTTCGAGGTGTCGTTGTCGGCGTCGATCACGTTGATGGAGAAGCCCTCGCGCAGTTCGCCGCTGGCCAGCGCTGTCTGCGTCTGAATCGCGATGGTGAATCGCGGTCCATAGCAGGCCAGCAGCAAGTCATTGACGATCTGCGTGATGGCCGGGCCCGCGTCATCGATGGACAACGCAATCACGCCATCGTTGCCCAGTCCTTTCGCGAGCAGCTTCCACTGTGCAATCTGATCGGACAGCGCCTGCGCCTTTGCCTCGAGCGCCGGCATGCCGGCAAGCTCAACGTCCAGACGCTCACGCTCCGCCACCAACATGCTCTCCTGCCGAATCAGTGCCTCGATCCGGCCGGAAAAAGCCGCGACAGCCTCCCGGCTGGCTGCAATCTGGCGGTCCATGTGGGCCAGCATGCCGGTCACGTCCTCCGTGGCCAGCGTTGCTACCTCCCGACGCACCGCTTCGAGCTGGGATTGCACGTCCGCGATATCGCGCTTGTGGCGCTCAATGCGGGACGTATCCTCCTCGCTCAATGCAGTCAGATCGCGTTCGGACTGCGCCAACCCTACACGCGCGGCGTCCAGCAACGGCTTCTTAGCAGCCATTGCCGTGAGGCGCTGCAACAGCTGCTGGTCACGCACGAGGTGCGCCTCCAGGGCGGAAAGCGCAGCTCGGGCGGTAGCACGTTCAGACATTGCGCTTTGCATCGACTGCATGTGCTCCTGCTTCTTCCGATAGCTCTCGCGCAGTGCCTTGACCGATACAACCTGATCACCGAGCTTGGCCTTGGCACTACGAGCTTGCGTCAGCAGTGGACAGGCGGCGTGCATGGGATCGTCCCGGCATGGAACGGTGTCAATCACATCGGCCTGCAGCTTCAACGAATCGGCCAACTTCGCGCCGGCAACGCCCTGCTGTTCCAGGCCCTTGAGCTCCGTACTGAGCGATGCATGCTCGACCTGGACCGCGTCGAGCTTCTCCACGATCGTGCGCTGGCGGGCGATTTCATCCTGCCTCCGGCCAATGGCCAGTTGCACGATATCCCTCTCGCCCGCAGCCGCCTCAATGTCGGCCGCCTCTGCCAGAACCAACCGATGGTTTGCCGCTTGCCGATCCAGATCGCGCCGGCGCGCCGCAGCGCGTGCGGCCGCAGCCTGTTCATCGTGGGTCAGCGATGCCGCACGCTTATCCAACTCGCCCTTGCGCTGGTTCAGTTCCCGCAACCGCGCTTCGGTACCGGCATACGCGGCCTGTTTCGCCGCCAAGGTCGCACGCTCCTGCAGGAGCTTGGCGCCCTTAGCAGTTTCGGCCTCACGTGCATTGCGCTCGGCATCCAAACTCTCGCCCATGTGCCAGATCTCGCGAGCCACCACAGTCGCCCGATCGCGTTTGCCCGTGAGGGTCAGCACGTCGCGCTGCAGGGTGTCGAGCGAGCGGGTAAGCAGCTTGGCGACCTCGCCTGCCTTCGCCGACAAGTCACGCAAGTGATCGATCCCAAGCAGCTCGGCGAGCAGCTTCTTGATCTCGCCGGGCTGATAGCTGGCGAGGGGCCGCCGGTTCTGGGCAGAAAACACGCTGGTGAAGAACGCCTCGGGAGACCCTAGGACGGCATCGAGACACCGGTTATAGGTATCCGCCTTGCCGTCCGACACCGTGCCGTCAGCCAATTGCACCGGCTTCCAGTCACCATCGGCGCCCCTCTCAAACAGGTAATACTCGGCCTTGCGGCTCTTTCCAGGGTTGCGAAAGGCGAACGCGGAGCGGTAGGTCTTGCCGCCGTGCTCCCATTCGAGGTCCTTTTCCGCGCGCGGGGCGCAGAGATGGTCCCAGTATGAGAACGCGTCGGCCGACATCTTGCTGGCGTGGCTTGGCATGATGGGAAACGGATGCAGGTTGTCCATGATCGTTGTCTTCCCAGCCCCGTTGGGGCCGACAAGGGCGATCAGGCCTCCGGGCAGCGTCGACAGATTAACCGTGACGCTATCCCGATGCATACCGTCGCGGATTCCGTGGAACCCGGAAAGCGTCAACTTCAATGGGCGCAT